>JBMOMI010000251.1:4021-5403 GCA_049325235.1 Actinomycetota bacterium
GGGGACCACGCTGGAGACGTTGGGGCGTAAGGGTGTTCGCGTGCCGGAGGTCCGGCGGGTGGACGTGCAGGCAGGGGTCCTGACGACGGAGCCGCTGCCGGGTCGCACGGTGCACGAGCTGCTCGGGGACCCTGGCGTGACGGCTCCGGCCTTGGCGGCGGCCGGCGAGCGAACCGGGCGCGTCCTGCGCCGGCTGCACGCCCTGCCCGCCGACGGGCTGCCGCGCCACGACGCGAGCGCCGAGCTGGGCGTCGTCCGGCGCTGGCTCGCCCTCGCCCGCGACGCCGGCGTGCCGGTCGCTGCGGACCGGCTCGCCCAGGTCGCCGCTGAGCTGTCGCGCCCGGCGTCCGGCTGCGTGCCGCTGCACCGGGACCTGCACGACAAGCAGGTGCTCGTGGGGCCCGACGGCGCCGGACTGCTGGACCTGGACCTGCTCGCGGCCGGTGACCCGGCCCTGGACCTGGCGAACCTGTTGGTGCACCTGGAGCTTCGCGTTCGGCAGGGCGTCGCGGCACCGGACCGCGTGGCCGCCTGCGTCGAGGGCCTGCTCGCCGGGTACGCGCCGTCCGGTGCGGTGCTGGCCGCGGTGCGCGGGTACGACCTGGCCGCACGGCTGCGGCTGTCGGCGGTGTACGCCTTCCGTCCGGAGGGTACGGGCGCGGCGGCGGCGCTCCTTGCCGACGGGCTACAGGCGGGCGGCGACGGCCCTGGCCGCGGCGCGAACGCGCTCGCCGAGCGGTTCGACGTCGACGTCGGCGACGAAGACCACCGCGACGGCGCCGTGGCACGTGCCTCGTGCGTCCACCACCGGTGAGGCCACCGAGCGCATTCCCGGGAGCACCTCGGACTGCGACGCGGCCCAGCCGCGTTCCCGCGCTCGGGCGGCCTCCGGGCGCTCGCCGGGGACCGGGGGGCCGCCGGCGAGCAGCGCCAACCCGGGCGCTCCGCGCTCGACGGCGTGGCGCGTGCCCGGGCGGTAGACCACGTGGACGGTCGACTGCTGCGGCTCGACCACCGCGACCGTCACCGCCTCGTCGCCCTGCCTGACGACGAGGAACGCCGTCATGCCGACGTCGTTGGCGAGGGCGAGCAGCTCCTGCATGGCTGCGGCCTGCAGGGTCGGGGCCACCCGCCGGGCCAGCACTGCGAGGCCGGCACCGGCCACGTAGCGGTTCTCGCCGTCCCGCTGGACGAGGTCGTGGTCCTCCAGCGTGCGCAGCATGCGGTAGGCGATCGACCGGTGCAGCTGCAGGCCCTCGGCGACCTCGGCGACGGTCACCGGGCTCGGGGACGACGCGACCAGCGCCAGTGCGCGCAACCCCCGGTCGAGGGTCTGGGACGCCGGGCGCGCAGTATCCGCCTCGGCCGGGGGCATTGTCATC
>JBMOMI010000252.1:0-5372 GCA_049325235.1 Actinomycetota bacterium
GAGCCCACGGCCCACCCGAGCGGCGCGGCGACTGCGAGCAGCACGGCGGCGGGTGCCGCCAGGGACGCCGCGTGGGCCCGCAGCCGCACCACCTCGCGCTCGGTCACGACGACGACCGGGCGTGGACGACGTCGCCGGCGGCCACCGCGTGGGGCGTGCCGCCGGCGTCCCGGACGACGAGCCGGCCCTCGTCGTCCAGCTCCTCGGCGGTGCCGCGCAGCACGGTCCCGCCCGGCAGGTCCACCTCGACCGGCCGGCCGAGCGTCCAGCACCGTTCCCGCACCGTGGCGGCCAGCCCGGACGCCGCGACGTCGCCCGCCGCCCTCGTCCACGCCGCGTAGGTGTCGGCGAGGGCGCGCAGCACCGCGCGCAGCACGGTGTCGCGGTCGGTGGTGGCCGCGCCGGCGAGGAGCAGCGACGTGGCCGACGGCACCGGCAGCTCGGCCGCGGACTGGCTGACGTTGACCCCCACGCCGACGACGACGGCCTGCTGCCCGGCGACGACCTCGGTCAGCACGCCGCACACCTTGCGCTGCTCGCCGTCGTCGCCGGCGACCAGGACGTCGTTGGGCCACTTGAGCCCGGCGGCCACCCCGCACACGCGGTGCAGCGCGTCGGCGACGGCCGCGCCGGCCAGCAGCGGCAACCACGACCAGCGGGTCGGCGGGACCGACGGGCGCAGCAGCACCGAGACCGTCACGGCGGCGCGGGCCGGCGTCTCCCACGTGCGGTCGAGCCGGCCGCGGCCCGCCTGCTGGTGGTCGGTCGTGAGCACGGACAGGTCGGGCCACGCGCCTGCGTCCGCGGCGGCGGCAGCCCTCAAGTCGGCGTTGGTCGACCCGGTGGCCGCCACGACGTCCAGGCGGGCGAACGGGCCGTGCGGGGCGACCAGCGCGCGGCGCAGCGCGTCCTGCCGCAGCGGGGGACGCCGCAGGTCGTGCCAGGGTCCGCCGTCCACGCCGGTCACTGTAGGTCGGGGGCGACGCGGCCGTGGTGGCCGGTGGATCACGCCGGCACGCTCGCGGGGGGCCGCACGCACTAGGCTCCGCCAGTCGAGCAGCCGAACGACAGGAGACCGCCGATGGCCAGCCCTGCGCCCGAGCAGCACGTCGACCCCGGCCAGGCCGGGGGCACCGACGTCCCCGCCGACATCGACATCCACACCACGGCCGGCAAGCTGGCCGACCTGCACCGGCGCATCGACGAGGCCGTGCACGCCGGCTCGGCGCGGGGCGTGGAGAAGCAGCACGCCAAGGGCAAGAAGACCGCGCGCGAGCGGATCGAGATGCTGCTCGACGAGGGCTCGTTCGTGGAGCTCGACGAGCTGGCCCGGCACCGCTCGACCACCTTCGGCCAGCAGGCCAACCGGCCCTACGGCGACGGCGTCGTCACCGGCTACGGCACCGTCGACGGCCGGCCGGTGTGCGTCTTCGCGCAGGACTTCACCGTGTTCGGCGGGTCTCTCGGCGAGGTCTTCGGCGAGAAGATCGTCAAGGTGATGGACCTGGCGATGAAGACCGGGTGCCCGGTCATCGGGATCAACGACTCCGGCGGCGCCCGCATCCAGGAGGGCGTGGTCTCGCTCGGCCTGTACGGGGAGATCTTCCAGCGCAACGTGCACGCCTCCGGCGTCGTCCCGCAGATCTCGCTGATCATGGGGCCGTGCGCGGGTGGCGCCGTCTACTCCCCCGCGATCACGGACTTCACCGTGATGGTCGACCAGACGTCGCACATGTTCATCACCGGGCCGGACGTCATCAAGACGGTCACCGGCGAGGACGTGGGGATGGAGGAGCTCGGCGGCGCCCGGACCCACAACACGACGTCCGGGAACGCCCACTACCTGGCCTCCGACGAGGACGACGCGATCGCCTACGTCAAGGAGGTGCTCGGCTACCTGCCGAGCAACAACATGTCCGACCCGCCGGTGTACGACTCGGCCGTCGCGGACCTCGAGGTCAGCGACGCCGACCGCGAGCTCGACGCGTTCGTGCCGGATTCCCCCAACCAGCCGTACGACATGCACACGGTGATCGAGCACGTTGTCGACAACACTGCCGACGGTCCCGACTTCACCGAGGTGCAGCCGCTGTTCGCGCCCAACATCATCGTCGGCTTCGGCCGTGTCGAGGGCCGGTCGGTCGGTGTCGTCGCGAACCAGCCGATGCAGTTCGCGGGCACGCTGGACATCGACGCCTCCGAGAAGGCGGCGCGGTTCGTGCGCACCTGCGACGCGTTCAACGTGCCGGTGCTGACCTTCGTCGACGTCCCGGGGTTCCTGCCCGGAACTGACCAGGAGTACAACGGGATCATCCGCCGCGGCGCGAAGCTCATCTACGCCTACGCCGAGGCCACCGTCCCGCTGGTCACCGTCATCACGCGCAAGGCGTACGGCGGCGCGTACGACGTCATGGGATCCAAGCACCTCGGCGCCGACATCAACCTGGCGTGGCCGACCGCGCAGATCGCGGTGATGGGCGCGCAGGGCGCGGTGAACATCCTGTACCGCGGCCGGCTGAAGCAGGCCGCCGAGAGCGGCCTCGACAGCGCCGCCGTCGACGCCTTGCGCGCTCAGCTGATCACCGAGTACGAGGACACCCTCGCCAACCCGTACATCGCGGCCGAGCGTGGCTACGTGGACGCCGTCATCCCGCCGTCCGCGACGCGCGTCGAGGTCGTCAAGGCGCTGCGGATGCTGCGCACCAAGCGCGAGACGCTGCCGCCGAAGAAGCACGGGAACATCCCGCTGTGAGCGCGGGTGACGGCGACCGGCCGGTGCTGCGAGTCGTGCGGGGCGACGCCACCCCGGAGGAGGTGGCCGCGCTCGTCACGGTGCTGGCGGCGGCCACGGGCGCCGCGGCGGGCGGCGGCCGGCCCGCCGCGACCTCGGCGTGGAACGACCGGACGGCGGGAGCGCGCCGGCCGTTCCCGCACGGCCCGGGCGTGTGGCGCGCCTCCGCCTGGCCGCGCTGAGCCTCGTCGAGCCTCAGCCGCGGTGGCGCGGTTCCCGGTCGTCCTCCTCGACGAGCAGGGTGACCAGCTCGCGGTAGTGCACCATCGCCCGCCGCAGCTCCTCGGTGGTCGCGGTGGCGCCCTCCTCGTGGTGCCGGCGGCGCGCGTCGTGGGCGGCGCGGTACTGCTCGACCACCTCGGGATGGTCGGCGGCCATGAGCTCGGTGCGGGTCGTGACGTCGTCCCCGGGGTACCCGCGCTCCGTCATCACCTCGGTGACGAGCTGGTCGGCCGCGTCGACGGCCTCGCCGGGATGGTCCACGAAGTCGGCCTGGATCGCCTGCCACCGGGCGAGGTAGCGCTCCCGCGTCTCGGCAGGCAGGCGGCGGATGCGCAGCTGCGCGCGGCGTTCGGCGACGTGCTCCAGGTGCTCGCGCGCGGCGCGCTCGCTGCCGTGCTCGGCGACCGCCCGGTCGTACTCGGGGCCGAAGCGCTCGCGGACCTTCTGGGTGCGCCGGCGCCTCGACGCCAGCACGGCCAGGGCGACGAGCACGACCAGCAGGAGGACGAGGCCGATCAGCGTCCACGTGGTGGCGTCCATGGGGTGCTCTTGCCCGCCGGACGGCGCGGCAAACGTGACCACGACCCTCCGGGGGCGACCGGTAGGGTCCCGGTCTCGTGACCTCCCGCACGCCGTCCCGCATCGACGCCGTCGCCGACCGCTTCGTCGACGAGTACTGCGCCCTCGACCCGCTGACCGCCACGCACCTCGGGGTGAAGGGGTACGACGACCAGGTGACCGACCTGTCGCCGGCCGGGATCGACGAGCGCGCCGAGCTGACCCGCCGCACGCTGGCGGCGCTGGAGGAGTCCGCGGCCGCCGGCGACGGCCTCGACGAGGTGGACGCCGTCACGGTCGCCGCCATGCGCGACCGGCTCGGTCTCGACCTCGAGATCCACGACGCCGGGCTGGCGTACGGCACGCTCAACGTCATCTCCAGCCCGGTGCAGGGCCTGCGCGACGTCTTCGACCTCATGCCGACGGCCACCGCCGACGACTGGGCGACCATCGCGCGCCGCCTCGCCCGCCTGGGCGAGGGCGTGCAGGGCTACGTCGAGTCGCTTCGCCGGGCGGTCGCCGACGGCCACCCCCCGGCCCGCCGGCAGGCGGAGGCGTGCGCCGAGCAGGCCGAGCAGTTCGCAGCGGCCGAGACCGGCTTCTTCGCGCGGTTCGCGGCCGGGGCACGCCCGGACGGCGAGGAGCCGGGGCCCGCCCTCGCCGCTGACCTGCGCCGGGGCGCCGAGGCGGCGTCGGCGGCGTACGCGCAGCTCGCGCAGTTCCTGCGCACCGAGCTGGCGCCCGTCGCCCGCGAGCAGGACGCCGTCGGGCGCGACGAGTACGCGCTGTGGTCGCGCGAGTGGGTGGGCGCGCGCGTGGACCTCGACGAGACCTACGCGTGGGGGCTGGAGGAGGTGGCCCGTGTCGAGGCCGAGATGCGCGCCGTCGCGGACCAGATCGTTCCCGGCGGGACGGTCGCGGACGCCGTCGCCGCCCTGGACGCCGACCCCAGCCGCACGATCCGGGGCAAGGAGGCGTTCCGGGACTGGATGCAGGCGATGTCCGACAAGGCGGTCGCCGAGCTGGCCGGCGTCCACTTCGACATCCCGGAGCCGGTGCGCCGCCTGGAGTGCCTGATCGCGCCGACGACGTCCGGGGGGATCTACTACACCGGGCCGAGCGAGGACTTCTCCCGTCCCGGCCGGATGTGGTGGGCGGTCCCCGAGGGCGTCGAGGAGTTCGCCACCTGGCAGCAGACGACGACCGTCTACCACGAGGGCGTGCCCGGTCACCACCTGCAGATCGGCCAGACCATGTACCGCGCCGAGCTGCTCAACCGCTGGCGGCGGATGTTCTCGTGGTGCTCCGGGCACGGTGAGGGCTGGGCGCTGTACGCCGAGCGGCTGATGGCCGACCTCGGCTACCTCGACGACCCCGGTGACCGGCTCGGGATGCTCGACAGCTCGGCGTTCCGCGCGATGCGCGTCGTCGTCGACATCGGTACGCACTGCGGCTTCGAGGCGCCGGCCGAGGTCGGCGGCGGCACCTGGGACGCCGAGAAGATGTGGCAGTTCATGCGCGCCCACACCCTGGAGCCGGAGCCGTTCCTGCGCTTCGAGCACAAGCGCTACCTCGGCTGGCCGGGGCAGGCGCCGTCCTACAAGGTCGGTGAGCGGCTGTGGCTGCAGATCCGCGACGCCGTCCGCGAGCGCGAGGGGGACGCCTTCGACCTCAAGGCGTTCCACCGACGCGCGCTCGACGTCGGGTCGCTGCCGCTCGACGTGCTGCGCTCGGCTCTCCTCCCCCCGCGGTGATCATGGGATCCCGCCACCTCCGCCGGGTGGCGGGATCCCATGATCAC
>JBMOMI010000253.1:0-5370 GCA_049325235.1 Actinomycetota bacterium
AGTCGCCCGTGATCACCGGGTAGGACGGGCCGCCGTCCAGGTCGTCGACCTCGCGGATCTGCGGCATCGGCTGGAAGGTGCCGGTGCCGCCGAGCGCCTCGTGCACCTGCTGGCTGCTGTGCGGCAGGAACGGGGCGAGCAGCCGGTTGCAGTCGCTGACCGCCTGCGCCGCGACGTGCAGCACGGTGCGCATGCGCTCGGGGTCGGCGTTCTTGAGCTTCCACGGCGCCTGGTCGGACAGGTACCGGTTCGCCTCGGCGGCCGCCCGCATGGCCTCGGAGACCGCCTGCTTCTGCCGGTGGGTGGCGATGAGCTCGCCGACGGCAGGGAAGGCCGCCTCGACGGCCCGCAGGACGTGGTGGTCGGCGTCGGTCAGCTCGCCGGCCTCCGGCACCGAGCCGACGTTCTTGTGGATGAGGTTCGCGGTGCGGTTGACGAGGTTGCCCCACGTGGACACCAGCTCGTCGTTGGTGCGGCGGCGGAACTCCGACCAGGTGAAGTCGGTGTCCTGGTTCTCCGGCCCGGCGACGGCGATGAAGTACCGCAGGGCGTCCGGCTGGTAGCGCGCGAGCACGTCCCGCACGTAGATGACGACCCCGCGGCTGGAGGAGAACTTGCCGCCCTCCATGGTGAGGAACTCGCTCGAGACCACCTCGGTCGGCAGCTGCAGCTCCCCGAAGGCGCCCGGGCTGCCGCCGCGCGCGCCCCGTCCGTCGTAGCCGAGCAGCTCCGCCGGCCAGATCTGGCTGTGGAACGTGATGTTGTCCTTGCCCATGAAGTAGTACGACCGGGCGTCCGGGTCGTTCCACCAGCGGCGCCACGCGTCGGGGTCGCCGGTGCGGCGGGCCCACTCGATCGACGCGGACAGGTAGCCGATGACCGCGTCGAACCAGACGTACAGCCGCTTGCTGGGGTTGTCCTCCCAGCCGGGCAGCGGCACCGGGATGCCCCAGTCGATGTCGCGGGTCATCGCGCGCGGCCGGATGTCCTCGAGCAGGTTCATCGAGAACCGGATGACGTTGGGGCGCCACGTCCCGGTCGCCGCGCGCTCGGTCAGCCAGCGCCCGAGCTCGTCGGCGAGCGCGGGCAGGTCGAGGAAGAAGTGCTCGGTCTCGACGAACTTCGGTGTCTCGCCGTTGATCCGGCTGCGCGGGTTCTTCAGGTCGATCGGGTCCAGCTGGTTGCCGCAGTTGTCGCACTGGTCGCCGCGCGCGCCGTCGTAGCCGCAGATCGGGCACGTGCCCTCGATGAAGCGGTCCGGCAGCGTGCGGCCGGTGGACGGCGAGATCGCGCCCTGGGTGACCTGCTCGACCATGTAGCCGTTGCGGTGCAGCGTGCGGAACATCTCCTGCGCGACCGCGTAGTGGTTGCGCGTCGACGTCCGGGTGAACAGGTCGTACGACAGGCCGAGGTTGGCGAGGTCCTCGACGATGACGCGGTTGTACCGGTCGGCGAGCTCGCGCGGCGGGACGCCCTGCTTGTCGGCCTCGACGAGGATCGGCGTCCCGTGCTCGTCGGTGCCGGAGACCATGAGCACGTCGTGGCCCGCCATCCGCATGTACCGGCTGAAGACGTCGGACGGGACGCCGAAACCGGCCACGTGGCCGATGTGGCGCGGGCCGTTGGCGTACGGCCAGGCGACGGCGGACAGCACGGCGGTCATGCCGGTCAGCCTAGTGACGGCCGCCGCACCCCTTCCCCCCACCCGTGATCAAGGAATCCGAGCGTGATCGAGCCTGTCGCGTAGACCTCGTTTGGGTCGGGGGCAGGATGTCGGTGGTGGGTCACTAGCGGACGGCGGTGGAGTGGCCCGCTTGGAGGCCGGGTTGGGGTAGAACTGCCGCGGTTTCGCCGCCTGGAGTGCTTCACGGCCCCGTTCTGGGGCCCGGGGTGGGGTGGTGGCGGCGGTGGGGGCCCGGTGAGGGGTCCCTCAGGTGGCGATCGCCGGCATGATCGGGTGCCGTCGGTGCATCTTGCGCAGGTTCGACGTCAGCGCGGCCAGGGTCCATTCGGCGGTGACGTTGGCCTGGCCGCGGCGCAGGAACTGGCGCATCCCGAGCCGGTCCTTGAGGTGACCGAAGATCGGTTCGACGGTGCGTCCGCGTTGGGCGTAGTGCTGGCGGCCCTGCACGGTGCGCAGCTTGGCCTGGGCTCGGGCGGTGGCCGGGTGCCGGGACAGGTTCCGCCCGGCGGCGGGGTCCGCGCCGCGGGCGCGGTCGGCGTCGTTGACCAGCGGGGCGAGCAGGTGCAGTCCGTCGGCCTCGGCGTCGGCGAACACCGCTTCGCCGGTGTATCCGGCGTCGGCGAGCACGGTGCTCAGCCCAGCCGGGCCGCGGTCGTCGATCCCGGCGCTGGTCAGCATCCCCCGGGTGGCCTGCACCACCGGGTGCAGCAGGTGATGGTCGGTGGGGTTCGTCGAGACCAGCACCCCGACGATGATCTGCTCGCCGGTCACCGCGGCCTGAGCGTTGTAGCCCTGCACGAACCCGGTCTTGTCCTTCATCCGGGCCGAGTCCGGATCGGTCACCGACACCCGCGGACGCCGCTTGGCGTCCTCGCTCGGGCGCGGGCCGAGCACACCGGGCTTGGGACCCGGCTTGCGCCGCCCGCCTGCACCGGCCGCCGGCACCGGTTCGGTGGGCGGCTCGTCGGGCGGCTCGGGGGGCGGGTGGTCCTGGCCGCCGGAAGACTCGGCGGCGGCGGCCTTGGCGGCCCGAGCATCCCAGGCGGCCTGCGCGCCGGCCAGCTTCTTGTCGGCCTCGTCCTGCCGCTGGCGGGCCAGCGCGCCGGCCCGGCGCATCCGGTCCAGCCGCTCAGCCCGCCGACGCAGCCCGGCCGGCAGCTCATCGCCGCGGGCGGCGCCGAACGCGGCGTCCTCGGCGGCGTCGTTGCCGGCGTGCTCGGCGCTGACCTCGGCCACCACCTGCCGGGCCAGCTCCTCGAACTCGGCCTGCGCCTCGCGCACCTGGTGCTCCAGCGCCGCCGCGGTCTGCCCGGAGGACCACGACGCGTTCGCCTTGACCTTGGTGCCGTCCACGGCGACCTCGCCCAGGCGCAGCATCCCCAGCTGTCGGCACAACACCAGCACCTGGACGAACAACGCCTCGAACTGATCCCGGTGCCGCGTGAAGAACCGCGCCACGGTCGCGTGATCCGGGCTGGCGTTGCCGCACAGCACCCGAAAGGCCACGTCCTCCACGCACCGCCGCTCGATACCCCGGGAGGACCGGACCCCGACCGCGTGCGCGTACACCAGAACCGCCAGCATCATCGACGGCTCGTACGCCGCCCGCCCCTGCCCATTGCCCCGGTACCGGGCATACACCCCGGACAGGTCGACCTGCGCCAGCGCATCCCGGACGAAGAACGCCAGATGATCCTCCGGCAGCCACTCCTCAGGATCCGGCGGCAACAAGAACGGCTGTCCCACCCGCGAGTCGATGAAGTTCTGCGGCACCACCCCACCCTCGCAACCCCACAAGATCAACTACGTGAGGCGCGCCTTTGCGCGACAGGCTCGATCACGCCACCCAGCAGAGACAGAATGGGTGACCCGCGGGGTCCGCGTAGACCTGGAAGCGGTCCAGCTCCTCACTCTCCTCGGCCGGCTTCAGAAGCCTTGCTCCGAGCACAATGGCGCGTTCGTGGGGCTCTTCACACTTGAGCGGGCAGTTCGGCGATCATGGTTGACGCCCGTCGGTGTTGGCGGGTGCAGGCCCAGCGTATGCGGCGGCGCTGGTTGGCCGGGTTGCGGAAGCCGAAGGCGTTGCGTCCCTCGTGCTTGGCCAGGCGGTTGTAGCCCTCGGATCGGGCGTTGGAGTACCCGGTCGTGATGGCCGCCTCGATCGCCGGCCACCAGGCCTCCACGGTGGCGGCCAGGCGGTGCACCTCGGGCGCGGTGCTGGCTGCGGCGGCCAGGTAGAACGCCTCGAGCCGTGCCCGGATGGCGTCTCGTTCGGGGCTGGTGCCGGCCAGGGCGAGCAGAGCGCGAAGCCGTTCCTTGACGACGTACGCGCTTCCAGGATCTCCCAGCCGGGGTCTCCGGTGTCTACCAGCGCGTTCCAGGTGCGAGCGAAGGCCTCGGGGCGCAGCCGCTCGTGGCCGGTGAGCAGCAGGCGTCTGGCCCGCCAGGCAGGGTCGACCTTGCGGCCGCGGCGGCCCTGGTGTTCGCGCACCACGCGGTGCCGCACCGCGGTCACCGCCTCGTTGGCCAGGCGGACCAGGTGGAACCGGTCGGCCACCACGACGGCGTGCGGCAGCGCCTCGCGCACGGCCTTGGCGTAGGAGCCGGACAGGTCGATCGTCACGTGGGTGACGGCCTGACGCCAGGCCGCGGGCTGGTCGTCCAGCCACCCGGTGACCGCGGCGGCCGAGCGGCCCTCGACCTGCGCGAGCAGCCCGCCGGTACCGACCGCGTCGACGAACCCGGTGTGCCAGCGGTCGCAGGCGAGCACCCACCGCCCGCTGGCCTCCTCGCGCTTCCAGACCGGCTTGCCGCGGCGGGTCTCGTCGATCCCGAGCACCCGCACCGCCGGCAGCGGCGCGGCGAGCTTCGCCTCGACGTGGGCGACGTAGGCGGCGTGCGCGGTGCGCCAGGTGACGCCGTAGTGCCCGGCGGCCTCGGCCACGCACCGCCGCTGCTCGGCCACCGCCGCCCCGAGCTCGGCGCGCAGCCGGCGGGTCAGCCGGGCCCGGGCCGGGACCGCGGCCACCTGCTCGGTGAACGAGGCCCGCGGGCACTTCCGCTCTGCGCACCGCCACCGCTGCTTGTGCCACACCAACCGCAACCGCGTTGTCCCGTAAGGGATGTCCCGTGGCCGCGTGCGGACTCGCTCCTTCACCGACGACGACAGCACCCCGCACGCCGGGCACGCCGCCGCCGTCTCCTCCGCGGTCACCACGTGCACCACCCGGCCCCCGAACGCGTCGACCTCGACCCCCTGCACGGCCAGACCATCCAGGTCGAGCAGACGCGAAGCGTCCGAGGTGTCGCCGCCATCAACAACTGCGGGATGCGTACCCTGAACCAAGCCCGTGACCTCACTTCAGTGATCAACTGCTTCGACACAGTCATGATCACCGAGGTCACGGGCCACCTACGTCAACGACGCGCCGGACCGCGTTGCCCGGTCAAGTACGTAGAGCCGTTCGTGGGCGGCCTGCGAGTCGTCCACCCACAAGTCCAGGTGAATCTGCTGCTGCTGGGTCCCATCGGGCCACTGTGGCGGGGTGTGGTTTTGGGCGAGTTGGACCCCTGGGCGCCACTCTCCATCGCCGATGATGCCGTGCCAGTCGTCATCCTTTTCGACGGTGCCGCCCAGCAGGGCCGCCCAAAAGGAACTGACTGCGTCGACGTCCGCGGCGTCCAGA
>JBMOMI010000254.1:0-5331 GCA_049325235.1 Actinomycetota bacterium
GCTGCTGCTCGCCCGGCTCCGCCTCGCGACCGTGCGACGGATCGGCGCGTCGGTGTGCGCCGTCCTGGCCGTCCTCGCCGCGCTGCAGGCCGCCGGCGTCGAGCTGCCGGTCTGACCCGCCCCGTAGCCTGGGACGCGTGCCGGCCCGCCTCCTGACGCTCCCCGTCGTGCTGCTGGCGCTGCTCGCGACGCTGCTGCCGGGGCCGAGGGCCCAGGCAGCGAGCGCGGCCGCCGCACCGGGCCCGGTGGTCCTCGTCGGCGTGCCCGGCCTGCGGTGGGACGACGTGTCGGCCGAGCGGACGCCGGCCCTGTGGGGGTTGCTGGGGGACGGCGCCTCCGGCGTGCTCGCGGCGCGCAGCGTGTTCTCCCGGTCGTGCCCCGTGGACGGCTGGCTGGCCGTCTCGGCGGGACGCCGCGCCTCGGACGCGCCGCGGGAGCCCGGCGAGCCGCTGTGCCGGCGTCCGGAGCACCCGGTCGGCGGCGCCGTCCCGCGCTGGGACGTCTACCTCGAGCAGGCGGCAGAGCGGAACTTCGACGCCGAACCGGGCCTGCTCGGCGACCTGCTCGGGCGCACCGGGACGACGGCCGCCGCGGTCGGGCCGGGGGCCGCCATCGCCCTCGCCGACCCCGACGGCCGGATCGTCGGCGACTACCGGCCCGGCGCCGAGGACCCGGCCGCGCTGGCGGCGGACGTCGCCGCGGTCGCCGACCGGGACCTGCTCGTGGTGGACGCCGGGGCCGTCCGCGACCCCGACGACCTGCCGCCCAGCGACCCCAACGCCTTCGGCGCGGACCGGCTCGCCCAGGCCGCGGGTCTCGACGCCCGCGTCGGCGCCGTCCTCGAGGTGCTGCCGGACGACGCCACGGTGCTCGTCGCCGGCCTCGCCGACTCCGGCGGGACGGCGCGGCTGCAGCTCGTGGCGGCGACCGGCCCGACCGCGGACGGGCGCCCGTACGCCGACACCCTCCTGGGCAGCCGGTCGACGCGGCAGGACGGCATCGTCCAGGCGACCGACGTGCTGCCCACCCTGCTCGCGCTGCTGGGCATCGAGCGGCCCCCCGGGCTGGTCGGGTCGCCGATCGTGCCACTGGTCGAGGCGCCGCGCTCGGCCGCCGACCGGCTCGAGCGCCTCCTCGACATCGACGCGGCGTCCCGGTCGGTGCAGCCGCTGGTGCCGTGGTTCTTCAACCTGCTCGTCGTGGCACAGATCGCGCTGTACGGCGCCGCCGCACTCGCCCTGCGCAACCGGTGGGGCGGCCCCGAGGGACGCCAGATCGTGCTGGCCTGGTTGCGTCGCGTCTCGGTGCTGTTCGCCGCGGTGCCGGTGTCGACCTTCCTCGCCAACCTCGTGCCGTGGTGGCGCGCCGGCAACGACTTCCTCGCCGTCGTCGCGGCCGTGACCGTGTTCGCGATCCTCGTCAGCGTCGTGGCGCAGGCCGGGCCGTGGGGACGCCGCCCCCTCGGCCCGTTCGGCGTGGTTTCGGGGATCACGGCGCTGGTCCTGGCGGCCGACGTCCTCGCCGGCACGCGGCTCATCACGTCCAGCCTCATGGGCCTGCAGCCGGTGGTCGCCGGGCGGTTCTACGGGCTGGGCAACGTGCAGTACGCGCTGTTCGCCACCGGCGCGCTGCTCGGCGCCACCGCTCTCGCCGACCGGCTCGTCCGCACCGGGCACCGCCGGGCCGCGGTGGCGTCGGTCGCGGCGATCGGCGTCACGGCGGTGGTCGTGGACGGCGCACCCGGGCTGGGCAGCGACTTCGGTGGGCCGCCGTCGATGGTGCCGGCGTTCGGGCTGCTGGCCCTGCTGGTGGCCGGTGTCGCGGTGAACTGGCGCCACGTCGCCGCCGTGGCGGCCGGCACCCTCGGCGCCATCGTCGGCCTCTCGCTGCTGGACTGGCTGCGCCCGCCGAGCGACCGCACCCACCTCGGCCGGTTCGTCGACACGGTGCTGGACGGCGGGGCGTGGCCGGTGATCGAGCGCAAGCTCGAGCAGAACCTGGAGATCCTCTTCGGCAGCTGGCTGTCGGTGCTCGTCCCGTTCGGCGCGCTGTTCATCGCGCTCGTGCTCATGCGGCCGGTGGCGTGGGGCGCGCCGGCCCTGCAGCGGACCTACGAGTACTGCCCGGTGCTGAGGCCGGGCCTGGTGGCGCTCATCGTCATGCTGTCGATCGGCTTCGCGCTCAACGACTCCGGCACGGTCGTGCCCGCCGTCGGCGCGACCCTCGCGATCCCGCTGCTCATCGCGGCGAGCGTGCGGGTGCTCGAGCTCGAGGACGCCGGCGAGATCGTCGTGCCGCCGGCCGGCGTCCCGGAGCCTCAGCCGTCGCGGTAGCCAGCCAGCACGCCGTCGACGAACCGCGTCACGTCGGCGAGCACCTCGTCGGCGTTCGTCTCGTTGAAGACCTCATGGCGGGCGCCGGAGTAGACGATCTCTCGGAACCGGTTCCCGCGGATCCGCTCGATGCCCTCGCGAGTGGCGTCGATCGGCACCAGCTGGTCATCCTCGCCGTGCACCCACAGCGTCGGCAGGTCGCCGAGCTGGCCGCCGTCGTTGATCCGGTCCAGGCATGCGACCAGCGCCTGCAGGGTCGGCCGCTGAAAACGCCCGTGCCACACCAGCGGGTCCGCGGCGTAGGCCTCGCCGACGGCCGGGTCGCGCGACAGCGTCGCCGGGTCGATCGGGGTGTCCGGGATCTCCTCGGCCGCGACGAGCTGCGCCGCGGCGTCCCAGCGCCCGAGTACCGGCCCGGACAACACGAGGGCAGCGAGGCCGTCGCCGTGACGCTGCGCGTACCGTGCGGCGATCATGCCGCCCATCGAATGGCCGATGAGCACGATCGGCAGGCCGGGGTGCTCGCGGCGGGCGTGCTCGACCAGCGCGTGGACGTCGTCCACCACTCGCTCGTAGTCATCGATGAGAACCCGGTCGCCGGCGCTGCGGCCGTGGCCGACGTGGTCCACACCGTGGACGACGGCGCCGTGCCGCACCAGGGCATCGGCCACGTGCTCGTACCGGCCGATGTGCTCGCCGTAGCCGTGGCACAGCACCGCAACGTACCGGGGCTGCGGGTGCGGCCACGTGCGGGCCACCCGTTCGCCGTCGTAGCCGCTGTAGGTCCACTCTCTCGACTCCGCCATCGCTGCTCCTCTCACCTGTGCCGGCCTAGGACGGACCGTACGCGCCGCACCGTCAGTGCGCGCGCAACATCCCGGTACTGGCGAGCACGGTGCAGCTGCGCACGCAAGTCGGTGCCGGTCACGCGGTGGTGCAGCTCGCACGGCACTTCGAGCACCCGAAACCCTTGCCGCAGAAGGTCGATCGTCAACGCTGTCTCGACACCCCAGCCGTGCGCGAGGGGACGGGCCGCCGCGAACGCCTCCGGCGTCAGGCACCGCATCCCGGACAGTGGCTGCGTGGCCGTCCACCCGGTCGCGTTCTGAATTCCCTTGCGGGACAGGTTCACCACCAGACCTCGCCCTCCACCCGCCGTCTTCTGGCGGGGCAGGACGGCGATGGTCATGTCCGCCTCGCCGGCGAGCACCGGTTCGGTGAGAGCGACCGTGTTGGCCGCAGTGTCACCGAGATCGGCGTCGAGGAACAGCAGCGCGGCTCCGGGAACGCGGCCGGCGACGACGTCGGCACCGGTCTCCATCGCGGCGGCCTTGCCACGGTTGCGCGAGTGGCGGACGACGAGGGCGCCGGCGTCGCGGGCCGCCTGCCCGGTCGCGTCGCAGCTGCCGTCGTCGACGACGACCACCGCGCGCACTCCCGGGATCGTTCGCGCCGACGCGACGGTCGCACCGATGCGCTCGGCCTCGTCCTTGGCCGGGATGACGACGGCGACGTGCTCCGGGCGGGCGCTCACGCGGCCGAGACTATCCATGGGCGCGATACGGATACCCTCGCCGCCATGTCCAGCGCGCAGTCGACCCCTGATCGTCGTCCGAACGGCGTGACGAGCGAGGTGGGACGCCTGCGCTGCGTCATCCTCCACCGGCCGGGGGCCGAGCTGCAGCGGCTGACACCCCGCAACAACGACCGCCTGCTGTTTGACGGGATCCCGTGGGTCAGCCGCGCGCAGGAGGAGCACGACGCGTTCGCCGCTGCGCTGCGCGACCGGGACGTGGAGGTGCTGTACCTCGCGGACCTGGTGCGCGAGGTGCTCGCAGTCCCGGCCGCGCGCGTCGAGGCGATCGCCGCGGTGCTGGCCGACCCGCGACTCGGCGTCTCCCTGGCGCGGCGGGTGCGCGGCTACCTGGAGGAGCTGGACGCCGAGGCGCTGGCCACCGTGCTGACGGCCGGTCTCCGCTTCGACGAGCTCTCCCACGCCGCGCCCGTGGCCGAGCCCGGACTGGTGGCCACGCTCGCTCAGGTCGACGACTTCGTCGTGGACCCGCTGCCGAACCTGCTGTTCACGCGGGACTCCTCGGCGTGGGTGGGCGGGCACGTGGCGGTGACGTCGCTCGCGATGCCGGCGCGGCAGAGGGAGACGTCGCTGACGAAGGTGGTGTACACGCACCACCCGCGGTTCGCGGGCACGCCGCTGGTGTACGAGCCCGGGTTCGAGCACGTGGAGGGCGGCGACGTCCTCGTGCTCAGCGACGGCGTGCTGGCCGTCGGCACTGGCGAGCGGACGACGCCGGCCGGCGTGGAACGCCTTGCGCGCCAGGCGTTCGAGGCGGGGGTCGCGCACAGCGTGCTCGCGGTCCCCATCGCGCAGGAACGCGCCACGATGCACCTCGACACCGTCTGCACGATGGTCGACGTCGGCGCGGTGGTGATGTACCCCAACGTGGCGCACTCGCTGCAGGCGTACACGATGACGTCGCGCGACGGCGACCTGCACGTCGAGGGGCCGCGCCCGTTCCTCGACGCCGCCGCGGCCGCGATGGGCATCGAGCGGATGCGGGTCATCGACACCGGGCTGGACCCGGTGACCGCCGAGCGCGAGCAGTGGGACGACGGCAACAACACCCTGGCGATCGCACCCGGTGTCGTCGTCGCCTACGAGCGCAACACCGAGACGAACGCGCGCCTGGAGGACGCCGGCATCGAGGTGATCCGCCTCGCCGGCTCCGAGCTCGGTTCCGGGCGCGGCGGGCCGCGGTGCATGAGCTGCCCGGTGTCGCGCGACCCACTGCCCGGGCAGCCCTAGCCCCTCAGGCCTCCTGGCTCGAGGAAGTGATCTCGGCCTGCTCGGCCACGGGCGCGGTGAGGTGCTCGGGCTCCGCGCGGGCGACGGTCGCGGGTGTGGCCTTCCCGGGCGCCGCCTTCTTCGCCGCCGCCTTCTTCCCAGGCGCAGCCTTCTTCGCCGCGGCCTTCTTCGCGG
>JBMOMI010000255.1:0-5330 GCA_049325235.1 Actinomycetota bacterium
GTGGTGTCCAAGGTGTGGTACTCGCTCATGCGCGGCACGCTACGGTCGGTCGGACGTTCCGCGACCGGTTGGGGGCGAACGATGACGGCTGAGGCCGGCCCCACGGCGGTGCGGCGCGCGACGGCGCCGGCTCCCGACCGGAGCGCCGTGCGCCCCCACCCGGGCCCGACCACCGCGCTGGTCAGCGCCCACTTGGAGCGGCGGCGCGTCCGCCTGCTGTACCGCACCGAGGCCGGCTCGCGGTCGGAGGTCGACGTCGACCCGTGGGCGGTCGTGGTCCGCCACGGTCGCTGGTACCTGCTGTGCCACTCGCACCGCGCGGCGGCTCGCCGCTCGTACCGCATCGACCGCGTCGCTTCGGTGGAGGCGCTCGACGAGACGTCCACCGTGCCTGCAGCCCTCGACCCGGTCACGGAGCTGGAGGCCCATCTCGCGGTCGGCTCGGAGTACGACACCCAGGTCGTCCTTCGGGCACCGCTGGCCACCCTCGAGCGGTGCCTGCCCGGCGCGCTCGGACGGCTCGAGGCGCTGGACCACGGTACGACCCGCCTCGTCGGGAGCACGAGCAACCCGACCTGGTACGCCACGCAGCTGGCCACCGTGCCGGCGGACTTCACCGTGGTCGCCTGCCGGGAACTGCAGGACGCCGTGCGAGTGCTCGGCGAGCGGATGCCCGCCGCGGCCCGGAGGTAGGGCGCAGGTGCTCGCGGCCACATGCCGAGCCGAGGACCGCGGGCGTCACCCGGTGTCGGGTGGTCGTGCCCGCGGACGGATGTCGAGGGCGAGGGCGAGCTGGCGGCCGGTGTGGCGGGCCCGGTCCTGGTCCAGCCAGTAGGTGTTGCGGACCGGGGTCTGGTCGGGGTCGACCCACGGCGGTGGGATGACGTGGGGGACGCCGTCGATCATCACGATCCGGTAGTGGCCGTGCTCGACCATCGCATGGTGCGCGCCGCACAGCAGCGCCAGGCCGGCGACGTCGGTGGCGCCGCCGTGGATCCAGGCGGTGACGTGGTGGACGTCGGTCCACCGGGCCGGGATGGTGCACCCGGGCCAGATGCAGCCGCGGTCCCGGGCGTGCAGGGCGCGGCGCTGTGCCGGGGTGGCGGTGCGCACGGTGCGGCCGAGGTCCAGCACCGCGCCGCTGGGGGCGAGCAGCACGCGTTCCAGGACGCAGTCGCAGACCAGGGGCCGCAGGAACGCGGCCGGTAGCGGGCCTGTGGCCTCGCCGTCCACGGTGCCGACGGCGTCGGCCCCGGATACCTGGTCGGGCGTGGCGTGCAGGACGACGCGGGGGGCTTCCCCGTTGCGCGTGGTGCCCTCGGCGCCGGTGCCGGCGGCGGCCAGGGCGCGGCGGGCGATCTCGGCCAGGGCGTCGCAGCGGCGTTGGGCCGGGGTGCGGTCGTCGGTGAAGACCACCGCGCCGTCGGTGTCGCGTTGCCGGGGGGTGGGCGCGGCGTAGTGGTCCAGCGCGGTCTTCAGCACCGCGAAGGTGGCCGGGTCCAGCTGCCCGGACGCCACGCCCATCCCGTACGCGTCGCCGGTCAGGGTGAAGCCGCGGCGGGTGAACGCGTCCGGGTCGTGACCCCGGTCCGGGTCCAGCCGGTCCAGGATCTCCCGGGCCAGGTTCGCGACCTCCCGCGGCTGGTACCGGCCGGAGACGTCCACGCAGAACTCGTCGATCGTCGGCGCCGCCTGCGCCCGGACCCGGGCCGGGATCTTGTCCAGCACGCCGACCGCGACGTCCACGTGCCCCATCGACACCTGCCCGGCCAGCAGCGCGGCGCCCATCCCGGCCAGGCTCCCGCCGTCCGGGCTGGTGGCCCGGGCCGCCGCGACGTCGGCGCGGGCCCGGCCCAGCGGCGCCAGCAGCCGGGCCGAGACCAGGGCCGCCAGGCTGGTCGCGCCCAGCACCGACAGGTCCGCGCCGTCCAGCGCCCGCAGCACCGCCAGCCGGGCCGCCGCGGCGGCCCGCTCGAGGGCGGCCAGCTGATCGAGCAGGTCGGCCCGCTCCACGGTGGACAGCGTCAGCAGCGGCGCCGCCGCGACCTGGCGGGCCCCGGCGGTCAGCTCACCGGCCAGCCGCAGCACCGGCGGCTGCGTCCCCGGGCCGGTCAGCTCCTCCATGCCGGCACACTACGGGCCGGGTCCGACAACCACCTCGACCGACAACCGCTGCCCGCCAACGAAGATCGACCCGGATTCCTTGATCGACGGGAGTTCCTTGATCGACGCTGGGGGAGGGGTCAGCGCGGGACATGCCGGCGCACCTCGGCGAAGAGCTCGGCCAGACCCTCGAGCGAGTAGTGCGCGTTGAGCCCGCTGGGGTTCGGGAGCAACCAGACTCGAGCCCCGCTCAGAGGCCGGGCCTGCGGCCCGACCACGGCTGCCTTGTCGTCGAATGCCGCTCGGTAGGCCGTCACTCCCAGCACGGCCACGACCTGCGGCGTCCACCGCTCGACGTCCTCGGCAAGGCGACGCCCGCCGGCCCGCAGCTCGTCGTCGTCCAGCTCGGCAGCGGTCGCCGTCGCTCGACCGACGAGGTTGGTGATCCCGAGCCCCAGATCGAGCAGCTCGTGCTGCTCGGACGGGGCGAGCCGCCGCGGCGTGAACCCGGACCGGTGCAGGGCTGGCCAGAACCGGTTGCCGGGGCGAGCGAAGTGATGCCCGGTCCAGGCGGTGTAGAGCCCGGGGTTGATGCCGCAGAAGAGCACCCGCAGTCCAGGCGCGATCACTGGTGCGACGGTGCGTCCCGCGTGCCGCAGCAGCTCGGCGCGGCTCGGGCCGCGCCGTGGACTCATGCGACGACCTCCACCTCGAAACCCTGGACGTTCTCCAGGAACAGCGCCGTGTGCCGCTCGCCTCCCGCGTGCGGGTAGGCGTCCGCGAACAGCTCCGTCCAGCCGTGGGATGACGCCCCTTGGCGAAGCTCGTCGAGAAGCTCGCGGCCAGAGCACGTCAGCGCCAGGTGGTTCAGGCCGGCTCGCGTGCGGTCGTGCGCGGCGGTGATGTCCGGCGACTGCTCCAGCACGAGGTAGCTGCCGTCCGGCGCCGTCCACGTCCTGCCGCCGGCAAACGCGGCACCGGCGACCCATCCGAGCGCGGTGAGCAGCCAGTGCCAGCCGTCCTGGACCGCCGACAGGTCCGTCGTCCAGAGCTCGACATGGTGGACCGCAGCCCGGCTCACCGGCAGCCTCAGGTCGAGCAGTGGCTCGAGCGGAACGTCTCCTGGGAGCAGGGTCCGCTTCAGCACGGCGCGGTGGAGGGCGTCGACCTCGTGCGAGGAGGCGCCCGCGACGGCACGGGCGTGGTCGATGTCGTCGGACTCCATCGCGTACACGAGCAGCGGTCCGTCAGGACCGGCGAGGAGGACAGCCGTCTCGTGCCGGATCCCTTCCTCACGGAGTGTCCCGAGCGCCTCGTCTCGTCGAGGCCCCCGGAGCTGGAGGAAGCACTCGCGCAAGGCCTCTTCCTCTTCCGGCCGTACCCGCCGGACCACGAGCTCGATCACGAGCGGCATCCTGCCTGGCCCGCGGACGTGGGCACACTTGCCTCGTGGCCACCCAGTACTTCACCGCCTCCAGCGTCGACGGCTTCATCGCCGACCCTGAGCACACGCTGTCGTGGTTGCTGTCCCGGGACATCGACCCCGAGGGACCGATGTCCTACCACCGGTACATCGAGTCGATCGGAGCGATCGCCATGGGCGCGACGACGTACCGGTGGATCCTCGACCACGACGTCGCCTTGCGGGCGGACGGCAGCTGGCCCTACGACGTCCCGTGCTGGGTGTTCACGCACCGCGACCAGCCGCGGGTGGACGGCGACGTCCGCTTCACGCAGGCGCCGGTGACCGAGGTGCACCGCCAGCTGACCGCCGCAGCCAGCGAGCGCAACGTGTGGATCGTCGGCGGAGGGGGCCTCGCCGGGCAGTTCGCGGACGCCGGACTACTGGACGAGGTGTGGGTGCAGTACGCGCCGGTGACGCTCGGCTCGGGCTCGCCTCTGCTACCGCGACACGTCGAGCTGCGCCTCGAGGAGGTGGCCCGCAACCGCGACTTCGCCTGCGTCAGGTACCGGGTCGAACGACCTTGATCGACTCGGATTCCTTGATCACGCTCGGATTCCTTGATCACCGGGTGGGGGGCGGGAGGGGCAGGGCGTCGAGCTCGGTCAGCGTGTCGACGGCCAGCAGGGTCAGGGTGCGGCCGCCCTCGCCCTCGGCGAGGACGACGACGCGCTCACCCACCGGCGTGGCCCGCAGCACCCACGCCCCGCCGTCCGACGTCCAGCGGCCCGCCTCGGCCAGCGCGCCGTCGGCGCCCACCGAGACCGCGACGACGCCGCTGCCCCCGCCGGCCGCGACCGGCAGCAGCGCGAGGCGCCGGTCGGGAAGGTAGCTGAACGCGCGGGACTCGCCCTCGACGTCCGTCCACGCGTCGCGGTAGGTGAGCGTGTCGATCCGCTGCGGCGACGCCAGGTCGCGCAGGTCGAACGACGACACCTGGGCCCCGGTGACCTGGCCGGTCTCGGTGGCGTCCTGGCCGACGCCGAGCAGCATCCCCTCGCCGAGGGGGTGCAGGTACGCCGAGTAGCCGGGGATCTTCAGCTCGCCCACCACGGCCGGGGCGGCCGGGTCGGAGAGGTCGACGGTGTACAGCGGGTCGGTCTGCCGGAACGTCACGACGACGGCCAGGTCACCGAACCAGCGCACGGCGCGCACCTGCTCGCCCTTGCCCAGCCCGCCGACGGAGCCGAGCGGCGTTAGCTCACCGCCGGACTCGGCCAGCACGGTCACCACCGCCTCGGTCCCGTGCTCCGCCGACTCCGCCGTCGTGGCCACGCGGAGCATCCCGTCCTGGGCGTCCATCGCCCAGCGTCCCAGGAGCCATCCGGGCACCGATCCGGACGCGACGTACTCGGTGACGCGGGCATCCGCCGTGGAGAAGCCGTGCAGCTGCGTCTCCGACGCCGCTGCGCCACCGCCCACGAGCCGGCCGAGCAGGCCGGGCTCGACGGGCAGCGGCATGCCCCAGCCGCCGCGGGTCGTCGCCACGTAGAGGCGGTCCGTCGACGCGTAGACCATGCCGCCGTCGGCCGAGACCGCGTCGGTGTCGACGGTGGGGACGTCGGGCGTCCCGGCGTCCAGCGTCAGCACGGTGACCGTGCCGAGGCCCGCCGGCTCGACCGGGTGCGACACCGACTCGCACGGCACCGCCGGCTCGCTCGACACGACCGTGCCGGCGTCGTCGCGGACGACGCGCCGCGGCAGCCAGTCGGCTCCGCTCATCGACTCCACGACCGCCCGGTTGGCGTCCTCGGCCCGCCGCTCG
>JBMOMI010000256.1:0-5319 GCA_049325235.1 Actinomycetota bacterium
GTCCGACTCACCCCGTGGGATGGCTCCGTGCTGAGATTCGTCATCCGCCGACTGGCGCTGCTCGTGCCGGTGCTGCTCGGGCTGCTCGTGCTGCTGTTCGGATGGCTGCGGGCCCTGCCCGGCGACCCGGCGCGCGCCATGCTCGGGCAGCGGGCCACGCCCGACGCCATCGCCCGCGTCAACGCGCAGTACGGCTTCGACAAGCCGCTCCTGGAGCAGTTCTTCACGTACATCGGGCAGCTGCTGCAGGGGAACTTCGGGGCCTCGACCCGCACCGGCGAGCCGGTGCTCGACAGCTTCCTGCTGCGTTTCCCCGCGACGGTCGAGCTGGCGCTGGCGGCGCTGCTGTTCGCCGTCGCGATCGGCATCCCGCTCGGCTACTACGCCGCGCGGCACGCCGGCGGGATCATCGACACGATGGCGGTCTCCGGGTCGCTGCTCGGCGTCTCGATCCCCGTGTTCTTCCTCGCCTACCTGCTCAAGCTCGTCTTCTCCGTGGGGATCGGGCCGCTGGAGTTCCTGGCCGTCCTGCCGACGAGCGGCCGGCAGGACGTGACGATCGACGCCACCCACCTCACGAACTTCTACGTCCTCGACGGCCTGCTCACCCGCGAGTGGGACGCCGCCTGGGACGCGGTCGTGCACCTGGTGCTTCCCGGGATCGCGCTCGGAACCATCCCGCTGGCCATCATCACGCGGATCACCCGCGCCTCCGTGCTCGAGGTGCTGCACGAGGACTACGTGCGCACGGCCGAGGCCAAGGGCCTGACGCGCTCCCTGATCCGGCGCCGGCACGTGCTGCGCAACGCCCTGCTGCCGGTGGTGACGACGATCGGATTGCAGGCCGGGCTGCTGTTCTCCGGCGCGGTGCTGACCGAGTCGGTGTTCGCCATCAACGGGATCGGCTCGTACCTGTTCCTCGCCATCGGCCAGCTGGACTACGCCGTGCTCCAGGGCTACATCCTCTTCATCGCCGTCGGGTACGCCCTGATCAACATGCTCGTCGACCTCAGCTACGGCCTCATCGACCCGAGGGTGCGTGTGTCATGACGACCATTCCTCCCGCCCAGAGCGGGCCGTCGGAGCTCGGCGGCGGCGGGGCGCTGGCCGCCGTGCTCGACCGCGTCGAGCGGGACGAGGAGCGGGGCGTCAGCCTGTGGCGCGGCGCCTTCCGCCGGCTGCGGCGCAACCCCTCGGCGATCATCGGTGCGGCGATCATGCTCGCGTTCGTGCTCGTCGCGGTGCTCGCCCCGCTCATCGCCGGGTACGAGCCGGGCCGGCCGATCCCGAGCTCGGGCATCACCCCGTCGTCGGTGCCCGGGCCCTCTCCCGAGCACCCCTGGGGCCTCGACTCCACCGGCGCCGACCTGCTGACCCAGATCGTGTTCGGTGCCCGCCAGTCCCTGGTCATCGGCGTCATCTCCACCGCGATCGGGTTCGTCGCCGGCGCCGCGCTGGGCCTGCTGGCGGGGGGCATCGGCGGCACGGTCGACATGCTGGTCATGCGGGTCGTCGACATCATGCTGTCGATCCCCAGCCTGCTGCTCGCGGTGAGCGTGGCCGCGGTGCTCGGCCAGAGCCGCACCTCGGTGATGATCGCCATCGGGGTCGCGCAGGTGCCGATCTTCGCCCGGCTGCTGCGCGGCTCGCTCCTGCAGCAACGCGCCGCCGACTACGTGCTCGCCTCGTTCTCCATCGGGCTGCGGCGCCGCACCGTCGTCATGAGCCACATGCTGCCCAACGCGCTCGGCCCGATCATCGTCCAGGCCACCCTCACGCTCGCCACCGCGATCATCGAGGTGGCGGCCCTGTCGTACCTGGGCCTCGGCGACCCCAACCCGAGCGTGGCCGAGTGGGGACGGATGCTCGTCAAGGCGCAGCCACGTCTCGACAGCGACCCGCACCTGGCGCTGCTGCCGGGCACGGCGATCGCCGTCACCGCGTTCGGCTTCACCCTCTTCGGTGAGGCGCTGCGCGAGGCCCTCGACCCGAAGTTCCGGCGGTGACCGCGACGATGCCCTCCCACGACGGAGCCCTCCTCGAGGTCCGCGACCTCACCGTCACGTTCGGTGGCCGGGGACGCCGGCCCTTCCGGGCCGTGGACGGCGTCTCGTTCTCGGTGCGGCCCGGCGAGGTCGTCGGGCTGGTGGGGGAGTCCGGCAGCGGCAAGTCGGTGACGTCGCTGGCGGTGATGGGCCTCCTGCCGCGCCGCGGTGTCGAGGTGGGCGGCTCGGTGCGGTTCGAGGGGCGGGAGCTGCTCGGCCTGCCGCCGGCCGCGCTCGCGGACATGCGCGGCCGCGACATGGCGATGGTCTTCCAGGACCCGATGACGTCCCTCAACCCCGTGGTGCCGATCGGCGCGCAGGTCACCGAGGTGCTGCTGCGGCACACCGACGCGGGGCGCTCCCAGGCGCGGGACGAGGCCGAGCAGCTGCTGCGCCGGGTCGGTATCCCGGACCCCGCGCGGCGCCTGTCGGAGTACCCGCACCAGCTGTCCGGCGGGATGCGGCAGCGGGCCCTCATCGCCATCGCGCTGGCCTGCAAGCCGCGACTGCTCATCGCCGACGAGCCCACCACCGCGCTGGACGTCACCATCCAGGCGCAGGTGCTCGAGCTGCTGCGGCAGCTGGTCACCGAGACCGGGACGGCGATGATCATGATCACCCACGACCTCGGGGTGGTGGCCGGGCTCTGCGACAAGGTCAACGTCATGTACGCCGGTCGGGTGGTCGAGAGCGCCGACCGGCAGGAGATCTTCGCGGCGCCCCGGCACCGCTACACCGAGGGCCTGCTCGCCTCGATCCCGCGGCTGGACGCGCCGCGGGGGGAGCCGCTGCGCCCGATCCCCGGCTCGCCGAGCGACACCGTCCCCTGGTCCCAGGCCTGCGCGTTCGCGCCGCGGTGCCCCTCCGCCGACGACGAGTGCGCCCGGCCCGACCTACCGCTCGACACCGACGTCGTCCGGCCCGGGCACCTCGCCCGCTGCGTGCACCCGGTACCCGTGCCGTCCCTGACCGCGAGCGAGGAGCCGTCGTGACCGACGTTCTGCTGCAGGTGCGCGGGCTCGAGGTCCACTTCCCGATCCGCCGCGGCATCCTCCTGCAGCGGACGGTCGGGCACGTCCGCGCCGTGGACGGCGTGGACCTCGACGTCTGTCGCGGTGAGACGTACGGGCTCGTCGGGGAGTCCGGGTGCGGGAAGTCGACGCTGGGCCGGGCCGTCCTGCGGCTGGAGGAGCCGACCGGCGGCAGCGTGGAGTTCGACGGCACCCCGCTGCTCGAGCTGGGCCCCGAGCCCATGCGCAGGATGCGCCGCCGGATGCAGATGGTCTTCCAGGACCCGATGGCCAGCCTCGACCCTCGGCAGAGCGTGCAGAGCATCCTCACCGAGCCGCTGCGCCTGCACGGCGTCGAGGGAGGGCGCGCCGCCTGGGACGCGCGCGTCAAGGAGCTGCTCGAGGTGGTGGGGCTGCCGCGGAACGCCGGCGCGAAGTTCCCGCACGAGTTCTCCGGCGGCCAGCGGCAGCGCATCGGTATCGCCCGGGCCATCGTGCTCAACCCGGAGCTGGTCATCGCCGACGAGCCGGTCAGCGCGCTCGACGTGTCGGTGCAGGCACAGGTGATCAACCTGCTGGAGGAGCTGCAGGACCGGCTCGGGCTCACCTACGTCGTCATCGCGCACGACCTCGCCGTCGTGCGGCACATCTCCGACCGGATCGGGGTGATGTACCTCGGCGTCCTGGTCGAGGAGGCGGGCAGCGACGAGCTCTACGACCAGCCGATGCACCCGTACACGATCTCCCTGATGTCGGCGATCCCGGTGCCGGACCCGGACGTCGAGGACCGCCGCGAGCGCATCCTGCTGCCCGGCGACCTGCCCAGCCCGGCGAACCCGCCGTCCGGCTGCCGCTTCCACACCCGCTGCCCGTTCCGGCAGGCCACCCGCTGCCACGACGAGGTGCCGGCGCTGCGGGAGGTGGGGCCCGGTCACCGGGTGGCCTGCCACTGGGCCGAGGACATCCGCGACGGCCGCATCACGGCGTCCGAGGAGTCGCACGACCCGACGGCCGCCGGCGAGATCGTCGACCAGCGCACCCCCGGGGCGGTCGACCACGCCTGACGGTGGCGGCTACTCGGTGGCGATCGCCCGCAGCACGTCGAGCCGGACGGCGCGCACGGCCGGGAGCACCGCGGCGAGGACCCCGACCACGCCGGCGAGCGCGAAGACGCCGGCGAGCGTGCCGAACGGCACCTCGAGCACCTCGAGCCCTTCGTCCACCAGGGCCCGCTGCAGGGAGATGCCGAGCACCAGCCCGAGCCCGGTGCCGAGGACGGCGCCGAACAGCGCGGTCAGCACCGACTCGACCGTCACCATCCCGGCGAGCTGTCGGCGCCGCATGCCGACCGCGCGCAGCAGGCCGATCTCGCGGGTCCGCTCGATCACCGACAGCGCGAGGGTGTTGACGATCCCGAGGACGGCGATGACCACCGACAGGGCCAGCAGCACGTAGATCAGGACGAGCAGCTGGCGGGTCTGGTCGGCCTGGGCGGACACGAACTCGTCCCGGTCCTGCACCGATACCACCGCGAACGGGGCCACGACCTCGGCGACCGCGTCCTGCACGGCCGCGAGATCGGCGCCGGGCGCGACGTTGACGTACCCGAACAGGTCGATCCGCTGCGTGGCCGGGACGGCGCCCTCGACGGCGCCGCGGGACAGCAGCAGCGGCACCCCGCCGAGTGCCTGGTTGTCCTCGAAGACGCCACCGATCCTCAGCTCGCGGCCGTCCTGGGTACCGACCGTTCCGGCCAGGACGTCGCCGACGGCCAGGTCGTGGTCGTCGGCGTAGTCGGCGGAGACCAGCACGTCGCCGACAGCGAGGGCGCTGAGGGACCCGGCCGCCATCTCGACCCGCACGCTGTCCCCGATCGCCAGCGGGTCGGTCGCCGCGGCGAGCCCTGCCCGTCCGTCCAGCTCCACGGGGACCGCCGACAGCGACGCGACCGAGTCGACGCCGTCCACCCGGGCCACCTGGTCGGTGACCGCGGCCGGGAAGCCGGTGAAGCCGCCGTTGAGCACCAGGTCGGCCGTCACCGACTGCTCGACGATGGCGCGGGTCGACGCGGTCGCCGACGACGACAGCACGGTGATGCCGGTGACCACGGTCAGGCCGACCATGAGCGCGCTGGCGGTCGTCGCCGTCCGTCGCGGGTTGCGCAGCGAGTTCTCCCGGGCCAGGCGGCCGATGGGGCGAAGCGCCGCGGCGAAGGGGCCGCCGAGCAACCGCAGCACGGGCCGTGCCACCAGCGGCGCGGCGAC
>JBMOMI010000257.1:0-5247 GCA_049325235.1 Actinomycetota bacterium
TGCCGCCTTCGCGGGGGTGGGGGCGGTCACCGCACAGCTGGCGGTGGGCGCTCGCGGGGCGAACGGGCTCGCCGCGGGGGTCCTCGCCCTGACGTACCTGCTGCGCGCGGTCGGGGACTCCTCCACTCCGGGTCCGGCATGGCCGACCTGGATCTCCCCGGTCGGCTGGGGCCAGCAGGTGCGGCCGTACGCCGGCGACCGGTGGCTCGTGCTGCTCCTGCTCGCCGGCTTCGCAGCCATCCTGACGGTGGGCGCGTTCGCCCTGGTCCGGGCCCGGGACCTCGGCGCCGGGTTGATCCCCGACCGGGCCGGCCCCGCCCGCGCGGGCTCGGGGCTGGGCACGCCGCTCGGGCTGGCCTGGCGGTTGCACCGCGGCCCGCTGGTGGCCTGGGCCGCAGCGTTCGCGTTCTTCGGCGTGGTGCTCGGCACCATCGCCTCCGACGTCAGCGGGTTCTTCGAGTCCCCCGCGGCCCGGCGGCTGTTCGAGACGCTGGGCGGCACGTCCGAGCTGGTCGACGCCTTCCTGGCCACCGAGGCGGGCTTCGCCGGGGTGATCGCCTCCGCGTACGGCATCCAGGCGGCGCTGCGGCTGCACTCGGAGGAGGCGGCGCTGCGTGCCGAGCCGGTGCTGGCCACGCAGGTGGGTCGGGTGGAGTGGGTGCTCAGCCACGTCCTGGTCGCCCTGGCCGGTACCGCGGTCCTGCTCGGCGCGTTCGGGGCCGCCGCCGGCGCCGCCTACGCGGCGCAGACCGGTGTGCCGGGCGACGTGCCGCGCGTGGCCGCCGGCGCGCTCGTCCAGCTGCCGGCGACCTGGGTGCTCACCGGCGTCGTCGTCGCCGCGTTCGGGCTGGCCCCACGGCTGGTCGGCATCGGGTGGGCAGCCCTCGTGGTGTTCCTGCTCATCGGCGAGCTCGGCCCGCTGCTCCAGCTGCCGCAGTGGGCACTGGACCTCTCGCCGTTCGCCCACGTCCCCCGTCTCCCCGGCGGTGAGCTCACCGTCGCACCGCTGCTGTGGCTGACGGCCCTCGCGGTCGCACTGGCGGCCGCCGGCCTGGCCGGCTTCCGCCGCCGCGACGTGGGGTGACCCTCCTGCCGAGCGTCCGAGGGCGTCACCGCCCGACGGCGACCGAGAGGGCGATGCCGTCGAGGATGTCGTGCTCGCTGGTGACGACCTCGGCGATCCCGGCGTCGGCGGCGACGCGCTCGACGACGAGCCGCCAGACCAGCGCGCCCGCGCCGATGACGTCGACGCGGCCCGGGTGCATGTACGGCAGCGCCGCGCGCTTGTCCCGCGGCATGTGCAGCAGGTCGTCGCAGGCGGCCACGACGTCCGCGACGGGCAGCGTGCTGCGGTGGATGCGCTCGGGCCGGTAGGCGTCCAGGCCGAGCGCGTGCGCGGTCACGGTGGTCACCGAGCCGGCGAGCCCGACCAGGGTGCGGGCCCGGGCCAGCGCGACGACGTCCGCGGCCCGGTCGAGCGCGGCGCGCACGTCCCCCGTGGCGGCGTCCACCTCGGCGGGCGTCGGCGGGTCGGAGTGCAGGTGCCGCTCGGTCATCCGCACGCAGCCGACGTCCACCGACACCGCCGCGTGGACCGACCCGTCACCGAGCACCAGCTCGGTGGACCCGCCCCCGAGGTCGACGACGAGGAACGGCGCCTCGTGCTCGCCGTGCAGCCCGGCGGTGGCCCCGGTGTAGGACAGCGCCGCCTCCTCGTCCCCGGTCACCACCTCGGGGTCCACGCCCAGGACGGCGCGGACGCCCGCGACGAACTCCGCCGCGTTCTCGGCGTCCCGGCTCGCGGACGTCGCCACGAAGCGCACCCGCTGCGCCCCGAGCGACCGCGCGACGTCGGCGTAGCGGCGGGCGGCCTCCAGGGTGCGCCGCATCGCCTCCGGGGCGATGCGCCCGGTCCGGTCGACGCCCTCGCCGAGCCGCACGATCTCCATCCGGCGGTCGAGGTCGACGACCTGGCACGTAGCGGGGTCGACGTCGGCGACGAGGAGGCGGATCGAGTTCGTGCCGCAGTCCACGGCCGCAACGCGGGTCATGGGCGCCATCGTGCCGGACCGTGCCGGCGCCGTTAGCGTCGAGCCCGTGACCGGGAGCGGCGGCAGCGTCGACGCCGTCGTCGTCGGCTCGGGCCCCAACGGCCTGGCCGCCGCCGTGGTCCTCGCGGCCGCGGGCCTGGAGGTCGAGGTGCACGAGGCCGAGGACGCCGTCGGCGGGGGCGCGCGCACGGCCGAGCTGACCCTGCCGGGCTTCGCGCACGACGTGTGCTCGTCGGTGCACCCGCTCGCCGTCGCCTCGCCGTTCTTCCGCGCGTTCGACCTCCCGGCCCGCGGGGTCGAGCTGCTGCAGCCGGAGGTCCCGTACGCCCAGCCGCTGGACGGCGGACGGGCCGGGCTGGCCTACCGCGACCTGCAGCGCACCGCCGAGGGGCTCGGGCCGGACGGGCCCGCGTGGCGCGCGCTGCTCGGTCCCCTGGTCGACGACTGGCCGGCGCTGATCGACCTGATGATGTCCGACTACCGGACCCTGCCGCGTGACCCGCTGCTCGCCGCCCGCTTCGGGCTGCGGGTGCTCGAGCAGGGGTCGTACGCCTGGAACGTGCGGTTCGCCGACGACGTCGCGCCCGCGATGCTGACCGGCGTCAGCACGCACGCGATCGCGCCGTCCCGTTCTCTCGGGCCGGCGGCTGCCGGGCTGCTGCTGGCGACGATGGCCCACGGCGTCGGCTGGCCCCTGGTGCGCGGCGGCAGCCAGCGGCTCGTCGACGCGATGGTGGACGTCGTCCGCTCCCGCGGCGGTCGCGTCGTGACCGGGCACCGGGTGCGGTCCCTGGAGGAGCTGCCCCGGGCCCGTGCCGTGCTGCTCAACCTCGGGCCGGCCGGCCTGCTCCAGGTCGCCGGCGACCGCCTGCCCACCGCGTACCGGAGGTGGCTGAAGGCATACCGCTACGGCAACGCCGCCTGCAAGCTGGACTTCGCGCTGTCCGGCCCCGTGCCCTGGCAGGCGCCGGGACTGGACGCCGTCGGCACGCTGCACCTCGGCGGGACGCGCGCCGAGATGCTCGCCACCGAGCGGGACGTCGCCCGCGGCAGGCACCCGGAGCGGCCGTACGTGATCGCCGTCCAGGCCGACGTCGTGGACCCGGACCGCAGCCCGGCCGGGCACCGCCAGCTGTGGGCCTACGCCCACGTGCCGGCCGGGTCGACCGTCGACATGGGGGACGCCGTCCAGGCCCAGGTCGAGCGGTTCGCCCCGGGCTTCGGGGACCTCGTGCTGCACCGGGCTGTGACGACGGCGGCGGACGAGGAGCGCCGCAACGCGAACTTCGTCGGCGGCGACATCGCCACCGGGGCGACCACGCCGTGGCAGATGCTCGCGCGTCCGGTGCCGCGCTGGGACCCGTTCAGCACGCCGCTGGACGGCGTCTACCTCTGCTCCGCCGCCACGCCGCCGGGCCCGGCAGTGCACGGGATGGCCGGGGTCCACGCGGCGAGACGGGCGCTGCGGCAGCGGTTCGGGATCCGCACCGACCCCTTGGAGCTCGTCCGCTCGACGCGTCCGGCGGCGCGCGGCAGGTAGCACCGGGGTCCGTCAGTACGGGGGCGGGCCGGCGTAGCGGGGGTCGGCCGGTGGGCCGTCGAGGCGCTGGGTGAGGGCGGTGATCTCGTCGGCGGCGCTGTCGAGGTGGGTGTCGACGAGGATCGTGCGGTCGGGTTGGTCGGGGTCTCGGCGCGGTGGCCGGACGGTGGGGCGTTGCAGGGCGGGGGCCGGCGGGCGGGTGCAGGTCTGGCCGGTGGGCAGGGTCCAGACGGTGTGCCCGGTGGGCAGGCGCCGCACGGTGATGGCTCCGGCGTGCTTCATCCGGTGGTGCCGGCGGCACAGCGGGTGCAGGTTGCAGGCGCAGGTGGGTCCGTCGGGGTGGCGGATGACGTGGTCGAGGTCGCACTGCTCGGCGGGGCGGCGGCAGCCGGGGGCGGTGCAGGTGCGGTCCCGCAGCCGGACCAGCCGGTCGAGGACCCGGCTCGGCCGGTACAGGCCGCCGCCGGCGGCGCGGACCGGGCAGGGCGAGGACCGTGCGGTGCCGGTCGTTGGTGGGGTGGCCGGTTCTCGGGGACCGGGTGAGCCGCCGTTCCCGCCGGGGCCGTCGTCGCCGGGCGGCGTGCCGCCGCCGGGGCCGGTGCCGGGGTAGGTGTGGCCGTCCAGGCCGAGGGCGGTGCCGGTGAACGGGTCGGTGAGCAGGCGCTGCAGGACGCCGTCGGCGGCGATCCGGCGGGCGGCGTCGGCCGGGATCGGGCCGTAGCCGTGCAGGTGCGCGGGCTGGTCGTCGGCGCCGAGCAGGGTGGTGGCGGCGATCGTGACCAGCACGTGCGGGCGCCAGGTGCCGGCCGGCGCGGGGTGCGCCTGCAGCAGGGCGCGGCCGGCGTCGCGCAGGGCGTCGAAGCGGCGGGCGTCGATGCCGCGGTCGTCGCCGGGTGCGGGCCGGGAGCCGGCGGCCGCGGTCAGCCCGCGGATGACGGCCAGCACGTCCTCGGCCGGCCCGGTGGCGACCAGCTCGGCCATCCCGTCGGCGAGCGGGCGGACCCCGACCCGGCGGCCGCGGCGGGCCCGGGCGGCGCGCCGGGCCGCGGCGGCGGCGTCCACGGCGGCCACCTCGACCGCGAGCCGCTCGGCCAGCTGCCCGGTGGTCAGCTGCCCGGCGACGTCGGCGACCGCGGCGTCCACCGCGGCGGCGTCGTCCTCGCCCAGCACCTCGACGGCGGTGACGATCCGCCGGGCCCGGGCGTAGTCGATCCGGCCGGCGGCCAGCGCCGACCAGGTGGCCGGCAGGCAGGCGGCGATCCGCTCGGCCTCGGCCAGCCGGTGCGAGGCGGTCCACGCCGTCCACCGCAGGGCGGCCATCAGCTCCTCGACCGCGAAGTCGCCGCGGCGGCCCGGACGACCGGCGACCGGGTCGGCGTCCCCCGCCAGCGGGTCCGGCACCGGGGTGCGCCGGCGGGAGAACTCGGCCAGCGCCTCCACCTGCGCGGCGTGCAGCGCGGCGATCGCCCGCTCGGTGGCGGCGATCCGCTCCAGCAGCGCCCGGTCCCCGACGTCGGCCACCGCAGGGGCGTCCGGTCCTCCGGCGTCGGACGGTGCCTCACCGGGCTCGACGACCTCGGCGTCGACCACGTCGGTCAACGGGACACCGCAGTCCTCGACCAGCAGCGGGTCGTCCTCGACGAGCTCGGCGTCCAC
>JBMOMI010000258.1:0-5238 GCA_049325235.1 Actinomycetota bacterium
ACCGCGCCCTCCCGCGGCGGCCGGCGCGCCGGCGGCGCTGGGCCGGCACGCGCAGCGGCACGACGGCCAGCGACCGGCGCACGACGCTGGACCGTGCCTCCAGGGCGTCCCGCGCGCCGGGCTCGCTGCGGGCGAACGACAGCACCATGCCGAGGGCCACGAGCGTCGACACGAGGGCCGAGCCGCCGGCGGAGACCAGCGGCAGGGGGATGCCGATCACCGGCAGCAGGGCGAGCACGACGGCGATGTTCACCATCGCCTGCCCGACCACCCACGCCAGGACGCCGGCGGTGGCGACCTTGACGAACACGTCGTCGCTGCGGCGGACCACCCGTGCGCACGCCACCCCGAGCACGGCGAAGAGCAGGACGACCACGACGGTGCCCGCCAGGCCGAGCTCCTCCCCGATGATCGCGAAGATGAAGTCGTTGTGGGCCTCGGGCAGCCACGCCCACTTCTCCCGGCTGGCTCCCAGGCCCACCCCCCACCAGCCTCCCGAGGCCAGCGCCCACTTGCCGTGGATCGTCTGCCAGCACGTGCCCCAGTAGTCCGTGCACTCGGCGGACAGCCACGCCTCGACCCGGCTCATCCGGTTCGCACTGGTCGCCACGAGGAGGGCCGCAGCCCCGGCGGCGAGCCCGCCGGCGAGCGCGAACATCCGCCCCGGCACGCCCGCCACGAACAGGGCGCCGGCCACGACGGCCATGAGCACGAGGGCGGTCCCGAGGTCGCGACCGACGAGGACCAGCCCGATCACCAGGCCGGCGAACGGGCCGACCGGCACCAGCACGTGCGCCCAGCTGCTCAGCAGGTGCCGCTTGCGGGTCAGCACCGCCGCGCACCAGATCGCCAGGGCGAGCTTGGCGGCCTCGGACGGCTGGGCGCGCACGCCGGCGACCTCGATCCAGTTCGTGTTGCCCTTCACCCCGACCCCGAGCGGCGTGAACACCAGCAGCTGGGCGAGCACCGCCAGCCCGAGCACCGGCCACGCGAGTCGCTTCCAGGTGGCGACGGGCACGCGGGACGCCGCCCACATCAGGGGCAGGCCGATGCCCGCGAACAGCGCCTGGCGGCTGAACACCGAGAACGAGGACCCGCTCTGCGCGTAGGCCTCGACGCTGGAGCTCGACAGCACCATGACGAGGCCGATCCCGACGAGGAGCAGCGTGGACCCGAGCAGGAGGTAGTAGCTGGTGACCGGGGTCTCCCAGCGGGTGAGGCGGTCGACCAGCGCGGCGGACAGCGTGCCGCGGCGGGCCGGGGCGGGGCCGGTGACGGACGCCACGCCTCAGCCCTCGGCCCCGCGCCGGCCGGCCAGCAGGTCGCGGACGGCGTCGGCGAAGGCGTCGCCGCGGGCCCCGTAGTCGCGGAACTGGTCCATCGAGGCGCACGCGGGCGCGAGCAGCACGGTGTCGCCGGGGCGGGCCAGCCACGACGCCGCGCGCACGACGTCGTCCATCAGGGCGCGGCCGGACTCGGCGGACACAGGTGCCATGCCAGCAGTCTGGGCGCCGGTCACCTCGACGACCGGGACATCCGGCGCGTGTCGCGCCAGGGCGTCCCGCAGCGGCACCCGGTCGGCGCCGATGAGCACGACGCCCCGCAGCCGGCCGCGGTGGGCCGCGACCAGGTCGTCGAACGAGGCGCCCTTGGCCAGCCCCCCGGCCACCCAGACGACGCGGTCGAACGCCGCGAGCGAGGCCCCCGCGGCGTGCGGGTTGGTGGCCTTGGAGTCGTCGACCCAGTCGACCCCGGCGTGCGACCCGACCAGGGCGATCCGGTGCGGGTCGGGGCGGAAGCCGCGCAGCCCGTCCCGCACCGCCGCGGCCGGGACGCCGTGCGCGCGGGCCAGCGCTGCGGCGGCCAGCGCGTTGGCGACCGTGTGCGGCGCGACCGGGCCACCGTCGGCGGCGAGGTCCTCCAGCGTGGCCAGCTCGGCCGCCGACGTGGCCCGCTCGTCCACGAACGCGCGGTCGGCGAGGACGTCGTCCACCACGCCCAGCATGGACACGTCCGGGACGCCGAGGGTGAAGCCGACCGCCCGGCAGCCCTCGACGACGTCCGCCTCGCGCACCAGCGCCTCGGTGGCCGGGTCGGCGACGTTGTAGACGCACGCCACCTCGGTGCGCTCGTAGACCCGGCCCTTGGCCGCGGTGTAGGCGGCCAGCGAGCCGTGCCAGTCCACGTGGTCCGGTGCGACGTTGAGGCAGGCGCTGGCGCGCGGCGCGATCGAGTGCGACCAGTGCAGCTGGAAGCTGGACAGCTCGACGGCCAGGACGTCGTACGGCCGCGGGTCGAGCACCGCCTCCAGCAGCGGGGTGCCGACGTTGCCGGCGGCGGTCGCCCGCAGACCGGCGGCCTGCAGAATCGACGCCAGCATCCGGACCGTCGTCGTCTTGCCGTTGGTGCCGGTCAGGGTCAGCCACGGCGCGGCCCCGGCGGGGCGCATGCGCCAGGCGAGCTCGACCTCCCCCCACACCGGCACGCCGCGGTCGGCGGCCCCGGCCAGCAGCGGGGCGGTCGGCCGCCAGCCGGGGGAGGTGACGACGAGCTCGGGCGGCGCGCCTGCGACGTCCGGGAGCGCGGCGGCCGCCCCGTCGCCCAGCCGGACGTCGGCCCCCAGCACCCGCAGCAGGTCGGCCTTGTCGCGCTCCGCCGGCCCGTCGCGGTCGTCGACCGCGAGGACGTGCGCGCCGCGCTCGGCGAGCGCGACCGCCGCCGCGAAGCCGCTCACGCCGAGGCCGGCGACGACGACGCGCCGGCCGTCCCAGGACCGCAGGGCCTCGTGCCGTGTCATAGCCCGACCACCCACTCGGCGTAGAACACCCCCAGGCCGAGCGCGACGAAGAGCCCGGCGATGATCCAGAACCGGATGACGATGGTCACCTCGGCCCATCCGAGCAGCTCGAAGTGGTGCTGCAGCGGCGCCATCCGGAACACCCGTCTGCCGGTGAGCTTGAAGGCACCGACCTGGATGACCACGGACAAGGTGATCAGCACGAACAGCCCGCCCAGCAGGATGAGCAGCAGCTCGGTGCGGGTGGTGATCGCCAGCCCGGCCAGCGCGCCGCCGAGGGCCAGGGAGCCGGTGTCCCCCATGAAGATCTTGGCGGGCGACGCGTTCCACCACAGGAACCCGAAGCAGGCACCCATGAGCGCGGCCGCGACGACGGCCAGGTCGCGCGGGTCGCGCACCTCGTAGCACTTCGGCCCGGCCTGCTCGATGAGCTGGCACGACTGGTTCGACTGCCAGATCCCGATCAGCACGTAGGCGGCGGCGACGAAGGACGTCGCGCCGGCCGCCAGGCCGTCCAGGCCGTCGGTGAGGTTCACCCCGTTGCTGGTGGCCGCGATCATGAGCTGCGCCCACACGACGAACAGCACGAGACCGAGGAACACCCCGGCGAACGCCAGGTCGAGGTTGGTGTCGCGGATGAACGAGATCTGTGTCGAGGCGGGCGTGCGGAACCGCTCGTTCGGGAACTGCAGGGCCAGGACCGCAAACACGACCGCGACCACCGACTGGCCGATGAGCTTCGGCACGGTGCGCAGGCCGAGGCTGCGCTGCTTGGAGATCTTGATGAAGTCGTCGAGGAAGCCGACCAGACCCAGCCCGGTCATCAGGCCGAGCACCAGCAGGCCGCTGACGGTGACGCCCGTGCCGGTGAGCAGGTGCGCGGCGAGGTACGCCGTCACGGTGGCGCCGATGATCACCGCGCCGCCCATCGTGGGGGTGCCGCGCTTGGTGTGATGGGTCGTCGGCCCGTCGTCCCGGACGAACTGCCCGTACCCCCGCCGCACGAGGAAGCGGATGTACAGCGGGGTGCCGAACAGCGACAGCAGCAGCGAGATCGCCGCCGCCCCGAGGACTGCCCTCACGACGTGCCCTCCCGGGCGAGCCGCTCCCCCAGCGCGTGCAGCCCGATCGAGTTGGAGGCCTTGACGAGGACGACGTCGCCGGGGCGGAGCTGCTCGCGCAGCAGCGCGTGCGCCTCCTCGGCATCCGTCACGAAGACCGACTCCTCTCCCCAGGACCCCTCGTGGACCGCGCCGGTGTGCACGGCCCGGGCACCGTCGCCCACGACCACGAGCCGCGACACGTCCAGCCGCACGGCCAGCCGGCCGACCGCGTCGTGCGCGGAGGCCGACTCCGGGCCGAGCTCGAGCATCTCGCCCAGCACGGCCCAGGTCCGCCGTCCCCGCCCCATCGCGACCAGCGCCTTGAGCGCCGCCCGGACCGACTCCGGGTTCGCGTTGTAGGCGTCGTTGACGACGGTGACGCCGTCCGGCCGCTCGGTGACCTCCATCCGCCAGCGGCTGGCCGGCTCGGCCTCCGACAGCGCGGCCGCCACGTCGCCGACCGCCATGCCGAGGCTGAGCGCCGCCGCGGCGGCGGCCAGCGCGTTGCTCACGTGGTGCTCACCGTACAGCCGCAGGCGGACCGCCCCGGACCCTGCGGGGGTGACCAGCGTGAACGCCGGGCGGCCCCGGTCGTCCACCTCGACGTCCGTCGCCCGCACCTCGGCGCGGGCGGACTCGCCGAACCACACCACGCGCGCCCGCGTGCGCGCCGCCATCGCGGCCACCGCCGGGTCGTCGGCGTTCAGCACCGCGACGCCGCCGGCCGCGGCGTCCGGCAGCGCCTCGACGAGCTCTCCCTTGGCCCGGGCAACGGCGTCCCGGCCGCCGAACTCGCCGACGTGCGCCGTCCCGACGTTGAGGACGACGCCGACGCGCGGCGGCGCGGTGCGGCACAGCTCGCAGATGTGCCCGATGCCCCGGGCGCCCATCTCGACGACGAGGAACCGGGTCGACGGTGCCGCCCGCAGCACGGTCAGCGGGACGCCGACCTCGTTGTTGAACGACCCCTGCGGGGCGACCGTGTCCCCCGCGCGCGCCAGGACGGCGGCGAGCAGGTCCTTGGTCGAGGTCTTGCCGGACGAGCCGGTGAGCCCGACCACCGCGACGCCGGGCAGGCGGTCCAGGACGGCGCGGGCGAGCCGGGAGAGGGCGGGCACCCCGGCGGGGGTGACGACACACGGCACGGCGAGCTCCCGCTCCGCGAGCACCGCGACCGCCCCTGCCTCGACCGCGGCGGCGGCGAAGTCGTGCCCGTCGGCGCGCTCGCCGGGCAGGGCCACGAAGAGCGCTCCGGGCCCGGCGTCCCGGGAGTCCACCACGACGGGGCCGGTGACGGCTGCCCCCGGGTCGGCTCCCCCGGCGAGCACGCCGCCGGTG
>JBMOMI010000259.1:0-5234 GCA_049325235.1 Actinomycetota bacterium
CGGTCAGGACCTTGCTGAAGTGCGCGAGCTTGCGCGTCAACGGGGTCGCCAGGGACTCCGCCGTCCCGACGAGGCGGTGGATCTGGCCCAGCTCGGTCTGCGCCCCGGTCTCGACGACGAGGCCCACCCCGGAGCCCCTGGTCACGAGCGTGCCCGAGTACAGCATGTTGCGCCGGTCGGCGACCTGCGTGCCGTCCGGCAGCACCACCTCGTCCTTGACCACGGGCAGCGACTCGCCGGTCAGGGCGGACTCGTCCGCCTCCAGGTCGGTCTCGGCGAGGATCCGCAGGTCGGCGGGCACGCGGTCACCGGCCTCGACGAGGACCACGTCCCCGGGGACGAGCTCCGTGGAGTCCAGCGCGCGCTCGCGACCGCCGCGGACCACCCGCGCGGAGGTGCGGACCATCGAGCGGAGCGCCTCCAGGGACGCCTCGGCCTGGGACTCCTGCAGGAAGCCCACGAGCGCGTTGACCGCGACGACGCCGAGGATGACGCCGGCGTCCACGTACTCGCGTAGCGCCAGGGTGATCGCGGCCGCCGCGAGCAGCACGTAGATCAGCGGGTGGTGCAGCTGGCGAGCCAGGCGCAGCAGCGGGCCCGCGCGGTGGTCCTCGGGAAGCTCGTTGGGGCCGAAGGCCTCCAGCCGCCGGGCCGCCTCGGCGTCGTCCAGCCCCCGCAGCCGGTCGGTCTCCAGCAGCAGCACGATCTCGTGTGCGGGCAGGCTGTGATGGGTCGTCCCGGTCGGGGTGGCCATGCGACCACCGTGCTTGGTTGCCGGGAAGCCGCTGAAGGGTCTTCCGTCACCCCTGGCGCCGGTCGCGCCATCCTGATGGCGTGGACGTCGAGGAGTGCCGCCGGCGCTTTGCGGCGGCAGACCATGCCTACCTGGCCACCGCGGACGCCGCCGGGACTCCGCACGTCGTGCCGGTGACGTTCGCCGTGGACGGCGATGCCGTCGTCCACGTCGTGGACGCCAAGCCCAAGCGGACGACGAACCTGCGCCGGCTCCGGAACATCGCCGCGAACCCGCGGGTGTGCTTCCTCGCCGACCGCTACGACGACGACTGGGCGCGGCTGTGGTGGGTGCGGGCGGACGCGGTCGCGCGCGTCGTGGAGAGCGGTCCCGAGCTGGACCACGCCGTCCGGCTGCTGCAGGCCCGCTACGCCAGGTACCTGACCGACGTCCCTGCCGGGCCGGTGCTGTGGGCCGAGGTCACGCGGTGGACCGGGTGGTCGGCCGAAAGCCCCGGGTAGCGGGCGCGTAACCCGGCGGCCGCGGCGTCGTTGTGCCGGGTGCCGCGCCCGCCATCCCAGGGCGCCCGCCCACGAGGAGCGCCCGTGACCCGACCCCCGCGCCGTCCCCTGGTCTTCCTGCCCGTCGCCGCGCTGTGCCTGGGGCTGGCCACGTCCCTGCCGGGAGTGGCCGCGGCGGCGCCGGCCGGAGCCTCCGATGTCACCATCGAGCAGGTCGGCGGGCAGCCGGTCCGGGACGGCGCGGTCCGGCAGCCGCTGGGCGGAGTCGTCGACGTCTCCGGGACGGCGTCCACCGGGGGCGGCGGCGACGCCGAGACCCGCGAGCTGGTCGCCGACGCCGGGGACAGCTCGTTCGTGCGCTCCGGGGAGCCGGCGCCACTGCTGGGCGCCGGCTTCGGCGGCCAGGAGCCGTACACGTTCGCGTGGTCCGCGGGCCGCGGCAGCGTCGAGGGCGCGGACGCCGCGACCGCGGCCCTGGACACGACCGGCCTGCCCGCCGGCCGGTACCCCGTGACGCTGACGGTCACCGACGCGGCCGGGGCGACGGCGTCCGACGACGTGGTCGTGGTCGTCTTCGACGAGACCGAGCAGGTGCTGCTCGAGGAGAGCCAGGTGGACGCCGCCCCCGGCGTCACCGGCACCGGCGCGGCGGTCGAGTTCGACGTCGAGGTGCCCGCCGGCGTCGCCTCGATGACGGTGGACCTCACGTGGGGTGTCGCGGCCAACGACTACGACCTGCGGGTGCTCGACCCGGACGGCGCCCAGGCCGCCAGCAGCGGCAACGCGCCGCCGGAGTACGAGCAGGCGACCGTGGCCGCGCCGCGGCCCGGCACGTGGACGGTGGTGGCCGACAAGTACCTCACGGTCACGGACACCCTGACCGCGAAGGTCACCGCGATCGGCTCCGGGGAGGACCCGCGGCCGCAGGTGGTCGCCGGCGGCCCCTACCGCTTCCTGCCCGAGGAGGAGCAGCGGCTCGACGGCACGGTCACCGGCGGCGCGGAGCCGGTGCGGGCGGCGTGGGACCTCGACGGCGACGGCGTCTTCGAGACCGAGGGCGCGGACGCCGTGGCGCAGCTGCCGCAGGGTCGGCACCTGGTGACGCTGAAGGCGACGGACGCCGACGGGCTCGAGCGGCGGCAGACCACCTCGGTGCTCGTCGCCAGCGCCGAACGGCTCGCGCAGGAGACCACCGCGGTGACCGTCGTGGGTGTCGCCGACACCGGCATCAACCCCTACCACCTGGAGTTCTCCGCCCAGACGTACCCCGACCCCGACGTCCTCGCGCTGACGGACAACTTCACCCGCCACCCGTCGGAGTACATCCCGGGCTACCCGGCGGACGCGCCGTCCCTGGACATCACGCTCGGCCAGGGCTACTTCCCGCCGCAGGACGCCTCGATCTGGGGCGGCAACACCACGGTCGAGCCGGGCCGGATGTACTGGATCCCCGGCACGAAGATCGTCGGAGCGGTGGACGCCGGCGGCTCGACCGGGACGACGAGCGGGGACGACCGGCACCCGATCCTCGACGACAACGGCCACGGCACGGGTTCGGCGTCGGTCTCGGCCGGCAACCGGTACGGCTACTGCCCGACCTGCCTGCTGGTCGTCGTCGAGGCGCTCGACGAGTCCGTCGTGGCGGACCTGCCGTGGGTGGACATCTCCTCGAACAGCTTCGGGTACGTCGGTGGCCTGCCGATCGGCCTGGTCAGCGGCGGCAACGAGGCGACCCGGGCCGCTGCCGAGCGCGGGCAGACCACGCTGTTCGCGGCCGGCAACGGCGTCGGCAACGCGTTCGACGTCCCGGTCAGCACGTACGGCTCCGACCAGACCGGGCCGGACTGGAACATCACGGTCGGCGCGATCCGGCGTGACAACCAGCGTGCGATCGTCGGCGACGGCATCCCCGTGCACCTGTCGTCGTGGGGCGACGGCAACCTGCCGTCGGCGTGCCGCACCGGCACGGTGGGGCAGTGCGCCTTCGGCGGCACGTCCGCGGCGACGCCTTACACCGCAGGGGTTTTCGGTACCGTCCTGACCCGCGTGCGCGAGGCCGTCGGGGACGGCCGGGCCGGGCAGAAGCCGGGCCAGGTCGTGGCGCAGGGCGTGCCGGTGGAGGAGTCGGTCTACCTGGTGGACGGCGAGCTGACCCGCGCCGAGCTGCGCGAGGCCGTGCTCAAGACCGCGTACCCGCTGAACACCGAGAACGAGACGTCCCCGTTCCCGGTGCCGCTCACGGCGCCCTATCTCGGGGACAGCAACGTGCTGTTCGAGGGCTACGGGGCGGCGACTCCCGCCAGCGCCGACCGGGCCACCGACGTGCTGCTCGGCCGCGCGCTGATGCCGGAGCGGCCGAGCGAGGACGAGTTCTTCGCCCTCGACCGCTCGGTGCGCGACTCGCTGTACGGCGGGTACGACCGCGACGGCGACGGCGGGCGGGAGTCCGAGGCCGTCGAGGGCGGGCTCGGCGTGACCGCCGCCGAGGCGGCGACCCTGGACGGCGGGCTGGCCGCGATGCGCGCGGCGGCGTCCAAGACCCAGGCCGGGGACGCCGTCGCGTCCCTGCCGCAGCAGCTGGCCGGGGAGCAGGCCCTGACGTACTACCTGCACCGCCGGCAGGCCGACGCGCCGGACGTCGAGGCCGGCTGCAGCACCACCGGCAACGAGGCGTACATGGACACCAGCGACACCGCCGGCGACCTCGAGCCGTGCTTCGAGAGCCGGGTGACCAGCGTGGTCGCCGCCTACCGGCCGCTGGGCATCTTCCCCTCGGCCGAGCCTCTGGAGACGTCGCTGCCGGCTGGCTCGCGGGTCTACGTCGAGCTGTACGTGGCCGGGGAGACGCCGTCGGCGATCCGGCCGACCGGCGTCCTGATGGCCACCGACCGCGAGATCGGCGAAGGCAGTGGCGGTTTCGCGCCGGTGGTCGGCAGCGGCCCGGGCGGTGCAGCGTGCTCGACGCTCGGCGAGGCGTGCTGGACGAAGTACACGTTCGCGTTCACCACCACCCGCCCGGCGTTCGCCGGTGAGCAGGTCACGTTCCAGGTGCAGCTCGTCGGCGCCCGCAGCTGGGCGTTCGGGCACGAGGGCGCGCACGCCTCCCGGATCACGATCGTGGCCGGGGAGGCCGACGGGCCCGAGTTCGCGTTCGGCGCCACCATCACCGAGCCGGCGGACGGCGCGACGGTGCGGGAGGGCGACGACGTCGTCGCGGGCGGCGCCTACGCCTTCCGCGACCGGGGTGACGACCCCACCGGTGCCGGTGACCACCCGACGACCCGCCGGGTCGAGGTGAGCCTGGACGACGAGTCGTTCGGGTCCCCGGTGGAGGCGGCGCTGGCCGGTGACGGCACGTGGTCCGCGCCGCTGGGCGAGCTGGCCGCCGGGAAGCACACGCTGTACGTGCGGGCCTACGAGGACGGCTCGACGTCCCCGGTGGCGACGAGCACGTTCACCGTGGAGCCGCGCCAGCAGGTGCAGTGGCAGGTCGTGCAGCGCAACGCGCCGGTCGACCCGGAGGCATGGCGTCCGGCGTCCGGCGTCCAGGCGTGGGACTTCGCCCTCGACACCGGCGAGTTCGGCTCCGGGCACCGGACCGTCGTCGTCCGGCTCGCCGAGGACGGCCGCGAGCTCGCGCGGGACTCGGTGCGGGCGCGGTTCCGCTGACGTCAGGCGGTGCTGCTCGTCGGCCGCAGCAGGTCGAGGACGACGAGCACCCACACCGTCGTCAGGGCGGAGGTGAGCAGGATCGTCGCGCTCTCGCCGCGGACGAACGACCCCGCCACCGACACGACGCCCAGCGCGCCAGTGGCCAGCCCTAGGAGGTCGGTGTGACCCGCCCGGCGGCCGAGATGCGTTCGGTGAGAGTGGTGGCCGTGGGGCCGGCGTCGACGTCGTCCCACCGGTCGGTGGCCAGGCCGGGGTAGGCGTCGCGGACGATCGCCAGGGCAGCCCGGTGCTGGCCGTGCAGGCGCTCG
>JBMOMI010000260.1:0-5218 GCA_049325235.1 Actinomycetota bacterium
TCCAGCGACACCAGATGATCCCCGCCGGTCAGCTGGCACGACGCCATCGCCGTCAACAGCTGCCCGCCGGACAACCCACGCCGACGTTGCTTGACCGCACCGACGTGCCGGTCCAGCGCAGCGGTCAGCCCGAGCGCCCGGTCGACCTCGCGGACCGCCTCCACCCCCGCGCACGGCGTCAACCGCCGATCGGCCGTCCCGATCCGGACCCGACGCGCCCGGCGCCGCCGCTTTCCGTTCCGCTTGCCGCCGCGTACTGTTGCCACCGAACAGGTGCCCTTCGATCTTGGTGAAGTTGGACTCTGGACAAGCCCAATCCTCCCAAGTCGCAGGGCATCTGCTCGTTTCAACACACCTTGGTCCACGCGCTACTCGCGGATCTGGGTCAGACACGCAGGGCGCAGTGCTCGAGTTTGTCGGCGGTGGCAGCTAGCGTCCCAGCAGGGTCGCAGCCGGGTGGTCTCTATGCGGGAGACGCGTCAGCACTGGAGGATCGGATGGCAGGTTCGGTGACGATGGCGGGCCTGTTCGCTGGTATCGGTGGCATCGAGCTGGGCTTCCAGCGGGCTCTGGGCGAGCAGGTCCACACCGAGCTGCTGTGCGAGTCCTGGTCGCCGGCGCGAGCCGTACTCGCAGAGCGCTTCGCGGGAACGGAGCTCCATCCAGATGTGCGCGAGCTGACGCAGCTGCCAGGTGGACTGGACGTGCTGGCCGCGGGCTTTCCCTGTACCGACCTGTCTCAGGCTGGGCGCACCGCAGGGATCACAGGCGCGCAGTCGAGCCTGGTGTCCCACGTCTTCGATGTGCTTCGCCTGGTGGTCCGCGAGCGGCGACGGCTGCCGTGGCTCGTCATCGAGAACGTCCCCAACATGCTGGCGCTCGACCGGGGACGCGCCATGCACTACCTGGTGGGGGAGCTCGAGTCGCTCGGCTTCCGGTGGGCGTACCGAGTGGTCGACTCACGGTTCACCGGCGTTCCGCAGCGCCGCCGCCGGGTGATTCTCGTCGCCTCGCAGACAGAGGACCCGCGAGCGGTCCTGTTCGCCGACGATGTACCCCCGAGGGACGAGACCGCTCTCGCGAAGGACGCGTTCGGCTTCTACTGGACGGAGGGCCGTGGCGGGCTGGGATGGGCGCAGGACGCCGTCCCGACCCTCAAGGGCGGTTCGACGATCGGCATTCCGTCACCACCTGCGGTCTGGCTGCCAGGTGTACAGGCAGGGCGGGGGTTCGTCACCCCGCGCATCGAGGACGCGGAGGCGATGCAGGGCTTCCCGCGCGGATGGACCGACGTCGCCGCCACCGGCAGGGGTCTGCGCAACGGGCCGCGGTGGAAGCTGGTCGGCAACGCAGTCACCGTCGACGTTGCCGCCTGGGTTGCTTCGCGGCTGGTGCGCCCCGGCGAGTACGTCGACGACTCCACCCTGTGGGACGGCCCGGGGGCCTGGCCCACCGCAGCCTGGGGGGAGGCGGGCAAGGTCTGGAGGATGCGTGTGTCGGAGTACCCACTGCTCGCTGACTACCAGCACCTCCTGGACGTCGTCGACGCCGACCAGGCGCCAGCTCTCAGCCACCGCGGGATCAGCGGGTTCCAGCGCCGGCTCAACCAAGGCAACCTCGGCAAGTACCCCGGCTTCCGCGACGCGGTGGCCGAGCACGTGATGGCCACGGCGCCAGCCGGTGACCTGTTCGCGCAGTGAACCGACGTGGTGGGTGCGCCGATGCCCGGTAGCCGGGAGCGCCCCAGCTAGCCTCCGAGGGTGCACGGACCTGAGATCCTCGCCCGCTACCTGGCGACGCCGGGACCACCGGACAAGTACGGGAACCGATGGCAGTACCACTCTCGCTCCGACCGGCACTCCAAGGTCGGAAGCTGGGGCGTGGCCCTGGACCTGCTGGCGACGTCGTCGTTGATGCGGCGCCACGCTGCCGAGGGCAAGATCGTGATGGGCGTCAACCACACCATGACCGACTTCGCCACCGGTCGGAAGAAGGACCTCGACCTGGTCATCGCACGTCCGCAGGGCCCGGTCGCCGATGCCGGGGTTTCCTTCTCCTCGCTCGGGCGGCACTACGGGATCGTGCTGAGCGACCTCGAGCAGGGAGTGCTGGATGCCTTGCCCGACCTTCCGGTAGCCCCTGTCGGGGCGGTCCTGGTGGCGCTGGAGGCCAAGGCGTGCATGACAGCGCACGTCAAGTCCCTTCCCCGGCTGTACGACGAGCTGAACTCATCGCACCTGTGCGTTCACGGCGCCTCGCGGCAGGCGTTGGCAATCGGATACGTGCAGGTCAACAACTCGACGGAGTTCCTCTCTCCGGTCGTGAACAACCGGAGCCTCGCAGGCGTCGAGCCCCAGGTGACGCTGCACCGGCAGCCGTCGGACACTGAGCGAGTGCTGCGCAAAGTGGCAGAGATCCCCCGCCGGTCAGCGTCGTCAGAGGTGGGGTTCGACGGAATCGGCGTCACGGTGCTGAACTTCCGCAACGACGGCGGCCCGGTGGCTCTGGTCACGGAGCGTCCGGCTCCGCAGCCCGGTGACTCCTTCCACTACGGCAGCATGATCGTGCGCATGGCCAACGAGTACGACACGACGTTCGCCAACATCTGACATGCCTGTCCCGCCAGCATCGTCGCCTGAGGCCCTGCGACGCATGCGGCGGCAGCGACGCCGCGACACCCGCCCGGAGATGGCGTTGCGCCGCGCCCTGCACGCAGCAGGGCTGCGCTACCGCGTCGACCGGCACGTGCTACCGGGCCTGCGGAGACGTGCCGACGTGGTCTTCGCGACCGCCAAGGTTGCCGTCTTCGTCGACGGCTGTTTCTGGCACTCCTGCCCTGAGCACGGAACCCGACCTCTCAACAACGCCGACTGGTGGGAAGAGAAGCTGGCACGCAACGTTGCGCGGGACCGGGACACCGACGACCGGTTGGCCCAGGCCGGGTGGCGCGTCGTCCGGGTGTGGGAGCACGAGGACCCTCAGGAGGCCGCACGGCGCCTGATGGCCATCGTCCGCACGAGGCTGGAGCGCTGAGTCCTCCGGGTCAGACGAGCGGCCGCCCGAGGGACCGTGAGCGCCCGGTGAACAGCGCGACGAGCGCGCCGTCGGCCTCGCGCGTGACGCGCACCCGGGTCACGCCGTTGCGGCCGTACCGCACCTCCTCGACGGCCTCAGCGAGCAGCACGTCGCCCTCGTGTGCCGGTGCCACCCAGGTGATCTCGGCGCTCGCCCCGACCGTGACCTCGCCGGAGGAGTTGCAGGCGAACGCGAAAGCGCTGTCGCACAAGGTGAACAGTGCACCGCCGTGGCAGGTGCCGTGGCCCTGGACCATGTCCGGACGCACCGTCATCCGCAGCGTCGCCCGGCCAGGGCCCACGTCCACGAGCTCCATGCCCATGGCCCGGCTGGCGTCGTCCGCCTCCCACATCGTCTCGGCGCTGCGGCGGGCGACCTCCTGCGCCGTCAGGGTCTGGTCAGAGGTCACGCAGGTTCACCCCCGCGCGCACCGACCGGGCCAGCGACGGGGCGGCCCGGTACCGGCCGCTCGGGTACGCGTCGTGCAGGCGCTCCACGACGGTCGCCACGGTCAGGGCGCCGAGCCGGTCGCCCCACTCCAGCGGCCCGGAGGGGTACCCGGTGCCCAGCAGCATGGCCACGTCGACGTCCTCCGCGGTCGCCTCCCCGCGCGCGACCAGCTCGACCGCCTCGTTGACGAGCATCGCGACCGTGCGCGCGACGATGCCGCCGGGGGAGTCGCGGACGACGCTGACCTGCGCCCCCGCGGCCTGGCACAGCCCGACCGCCGCGTTCAGGGACTCCTCCGGGGTGTCCGGGGACGGCGTGAGCGCCACGCGCGTACAGGTCGCCGGGTCGTGCGCCCAGTCCAGCAGCACCACCGCGCCGCCCTCACCCCACGTCGCGGTCGCCGAGTCCCCCTGCTGCTCGAGCAGCATCGCGCCGCCCGGCAGCCGGATCCCGGGGTCGCTGCCGCTCTCCTCGTCTCCCTCGACCCGCGCCAGCCGGACGCCGGCGCCCGCCATCCGGTCGAGGAAGGGGCCCATGACCACGAACCCGCGGTCCTCGCCCTGGACCACGTGCTCGACGACGGCCGGCGCACCGCGACGCGGCTCGGTGGACGGTTCGGCGTCCGTGGGGCCGTTGCCGGAGTAGGTGAAGACCCCGCGGCCGGTCTTGCGGCCGAGCCGGCCCGCGTCCACGAGCCGCTGCTGGAACACGGTCGGCGCGTAGCGCTGGTCGCCGAACGTCTGCTGCCACACCGACGTCGACACGGCCAGGTTGACGTCCTGCCCGACCAGGTCGGTCAGCTCGAACGGCCCCATCGGGAATCCCCCGGCCTCCCGGAGCACCGCGTCGACGGTCGCGGGGTCGGCCACGCCCTCCTCGACGATCCGCTGCGCCTCGCCGTAGAACGGCCGCGCGACCCGGTTCACGATGAAGCCCGGCGTCGACGTGCAGACGACCGGGGTCTTGCCCCAGGCCCGGGCCAGCTCGGTGGCCGCCTCGACGACGGCGTCGTCGGTGGCGTCCCCGCGCACCACCTCGACGAGGCGCATCCGCGTCGCCGGGTTGAAGAAGTGCAGGCCGACGACGCGGCCCGGGTGCCGCAGCGCCGAGGCGACCGCGGTCACCGACAAGGACGACGTGTTCGTGGCGAGCAGCGCCGACGATCCGACGAGGTCCTCCAGCCGGGAGAACAGCTCCCGCTTGACGTCCAGCCGCTCGACGACCGCCTCCACGACCAGGGCGCAGCCGCGCAGGTCCTCGACGGAGGTCCCCGCGTGCAGCCGGGCGGCGACGTCGCGCGCCTCCTGCGGGGTCAGCCGGCCCTTGGCGGCGTCCCGGTCCAGCCGCGCGCGGCTGGCGTCCACCGCGGCGGACGCCGCACCGGGCGCGACGTCCACGAGCGTCACCGGGTGGCCGGCGCGGGCGGCGACCTCCGCGATCCCGGCGCCCATGGTCCCGGCGCCGACGACGCCGACGGGCGCGTCGGAGGCGATCCCCGTGGCAGCCATGTCAGCCGATCCTGGCACAGCCGCTCACTCGCCCGTCGCGCCGTCGATCCGCTCGCGCAGCAGGTCGGCGTGCCCGTTGTGCCGCGCGTACTCCTCGATCATGTGCACGTAGATCCACCGCAGCGAGACCGGCTCGCCCCCGCGGGAGCCGGTGGCTTCCAGGTCGGGGTAGCGCGCCGGGCGGG
>JBMOMI010000261.1:0-5200 GCA_049325235.1 Actinomycetota bacterium
GATCACTTCACCCGCCTCGGCAACCCCGACCGACGAGCGCAGCGTCTCATCGCCGAACTCCAACACCTCGGCTACCGCATCGAACCCCCGGCGGCCGCGTGAGGGGTCATTTTCGATGGATCACCGGTGACGTGGTCGCCTGGCGGCGAGTGATCAGGGGACGGACGTCACAGGGTCGGTGTCGAACGGACCGACCACGGCAAGCGAGTGCGGACGGGCCCACAGCTGCGCGGCCAGGTCGCGGACGGCGTCGGTCGTGACCGCGCGCGTGCGCGCCAGCGCCTCGTCGAGGCCGACGAACTCGCCGTACACCAGCTCGGCCTTGCCGAGCCGGGACATCCGGGACCCGGTGTCCTCCATGCCCAGGACGAGGCCCCCGCACACCTGGCCCACGCCGCGGGCCAGCTCCTCGTCGGTGATGCCGTCGGTGGCCAGGGAGCGCCACTGCTCCCCGAGCAGGTCGACGACCTCGGCGACCTTCGCGGGCGCGCAGCCGGCGTACAGCCCGAAGTAGCCGGAGTCGGCGTAGCCGGCGCCGTAGGAGTACACCGAGTACGCCAGCCCCCGCTTCTCGCGCACCTCCTGGAACAGGCGGCTGCTCATCCCTCCGCCGAGGACGGCGTTGAGGACGGCGAGGGTGAAGCGACGTTCGTCGGTGGCCACCAGCCCGAGCCCGCCGAGGATGACGTTCGCCTGCTCCGTGGGTCGCCGCACCGTCAGCACCGTGCCGGCCCCGGCGCCGGCCACCTCGGCGGACGTCGCGCGCCGCGCCTGAGGCACGGCACCGGTCTCGGCGGACCATCCGGCCCGCGCGAGGGCCTCGGACACCAGCGCGCACAGGTCGTCGTGGTCGACCCCGCCGGCGGCCGTGACGACGAGGGTGTCCGGCCGGTAGTGGCGCTCGTAGTGCGCGCGGATCGCCGCGGCGGGCACGGCCCGGATGGTCTCCGGCGTCCCGCCGATCGGCCGGCCGAGCGGGTGCCCGCCGAGGACGAGCTCGGCGAACCGCTCGTGGACGACGTCCGTGGGGTCGTCGTCGTTCATCGCCAGCTCCTCGAGGATGACGCCGCGCTCACCGGCGACGTCCGCCGGGTCGATCCGCGCGGAGGTCACCATGTCGGCGATGACGTCGACCGCCATCGGCAGGTCGGCGTCCAGCACCCGCGCGTAGTAGCACGTGTGCTCCTTGCCGGTGACGGCGTTCGCCTCACCGCCGACGGCGTCGAAGGCCGCGGCGATGTCCATCGCGGAGCGCCGCGCCGTGCCCTTGAACAGCAGGTGCTCGAGGAAGTGGGTCGAGCCGTGGTGCCCGTCCGCCTCGTCGCGGGACCCCACCCCGACCCACGCCCCGACCGTCGCCGACCGCAGGTGCGGCATCGACTCGGTGAGCACCCGGACCCCGCCGGGGAGGACGCTGCGGCGCACCGTGGCGCCGCTGCTCTCCCCGGCGAGGAGGACCGGCTGGCCGGCGGAGCCGCCGGTCAGCGGGAGGGGGACGCCGGCCACGTCAGGCGTCGGCCCCGGCGTCCGCGGGCTGCTCGCCGCGCTCGGCGGCGTCGGTCTCCTGAGCGGCCTCGCCGGACCCCTCGGTGACCGGGACCAGCGACAGCTTGCCCCGCTGGTCGATCTCGGCGATCTCCACCTGGACCTTCTGCCCCACCGACAGCACGTCGTCGACGTTCTCGACCCGCTTGCCGCCGACGAGCTGGCGCATCTTCGAGATGTGCAGCAGGCCGTCCTTGCCCGGCATCAGGGAGATGAACGCGCCGAACGTCGTCGTCTTCACGACGGTGCCGACGTACCGCTCCCCCACCTCCGGCATCTGCGGGTTGGCGATCGCGTTGATCGCCGACCGGGCGGCCTCGGCGGACGGGCCGTCGGTCGCGCCGATGTAGACGGTGCCGTCGTCCTCGATGGAGATCTGCGCGCCGGTGTCCTCCTGGATCTGGTTGATCATCTTGCCCTTGGGGCCGATGACCTCGCCGATCTTGTCCACCGGCACCTTGACCGTGATGACGCGCGGGGCGTTCGGCGACATCTCGTCCGGCTCGGAGATCGCCTCGGCCATCACGTCGAGGATGTGCAGCCGCGCGTTGCGGGCCTGCGTCAGCGCGGCCGCCAGCACCGAGGCGGGGATGCCGTCGAGCTTGGTGTCGAGCTGGATGGCGGTGACGAAGTCCCTCGTGCCGGCGACCTTGAAGTCCATGTCGCCGAAGGCGTCCTCGGCGCCGAGGATGTCGGTCAGCGCGGCGTAGCGCGTTTCCCCATCGACGGTGTCGGACACCAGGCCCATCGCGATCCCGGCGACCGGCGCCCGCAGCGGCACGCCGGCGTTGAGCAGCGACATCGTCGACGCGCAGACCGAGCCCATCGACGTCGAGCCGTTCGAGCCGAGCGCCTCGGACACCTGCCGGATCGCGTACGGGAACTCCTCGCGGGTCGGCAGCACGGGCACGAGCGCCCGCTCGGCGAGCGCGCCGTGGCCGATCTCGCGCCGCTTCGGGGAGCCGACGCGGCCGGTCTCGCCGGTGGAGAACGGCGGGAAGTTGTAGTTGTGCATGTACCGCTTGCGCGTCTCCGGGGACAGCGTGTCGAGCTGCATCTCCATCCGGAGCATGTTGAGCGTGGTGATCCCCAGGATCTGGGTCTCGCCGCGCTCGAACAGCGCCGAGCCGTGCACCCGCGGGACGACGTCCACCTCGGCGGACAGCTGGCGGATGTCTTCCAGGCCGCGGCCGTCGATACGGACCTTGTCGCGCAGGATGCGCTGGCGGACCAGCTGCTTGGTCAGCGAGCGGAACGCGGCGCTGACCTCCTTGTCCCGGCCCTCGAAACGTCCCTCGGGCCCGGCAAGGGCCTCCTTGACCCGCGCCTTGATCTCGTCGAGGCGGTTCTCGCGCTCCTGCTTCCCGGCGATGGTCAGCGCCTGCGCCAGGTCGGCGGAGGCGGCCTCGGTGACCGCTTCCAGCACGTCGTCGGCGTAGTCGAGGAAGCGCGGGAACTCGACGGCTGGCTTGCGCGCGGCGTCGGCCAGCTGCTGCTGGGCGCGGCACAGCTCGGCGATGAACGGCTTGGCGGCCTCGAGGCCCTCGGCGACGACCTCCTCGGTCGGCGCGTTCGCCCCACCCTGGACGAGGTCCCAGGACGCCTCGGTGGCCTCGGCCTCCACCATCATGATCGCGACATCGGAGCCCGACCCTGCGCCGTCCACGACCCGCCCGGCGACGACCATGTCGAACACGGCGCGCTCGAGCTCGGAGTGGCGCGGGAACGCCACCCACTGGCCGTCGACCAGGGCGACGCGGACGCCGCCGATCGGGCCGGAGAACGGCAGGCCGGACAGCTGCGTGGACGCCGAGGCGGCGTTGATCGCCACCACGTCGTACGCGTCGTCCGGGTGCAGCGCCAGCACGGTGATGACGACCTGGACCTCGTTGCGCAGCCCGGACACGAACGACGGGCGCAGCGGGCGGTCGATGAGGCGGCAGGTGAGGATCGCGTCGGTGCTCGGGCGGCCCTCCCGGCGGAAGAACGAGCCCGGGATGCGGCCCGCCGCGTACATCCGCTCCTCGACGTCCACGGTGAGCGGGAAGAAGTCGAAGTGCTCCTTGGGCTGCTTGCCGGCCGTCGTGGCCGACAGCAGCATCGTCTCGCCGTCCAGGTAGGCGGCGACGGACCCGGCGGCCTGCCGGGCCAGGCGGCCGGTCTCGAACCGGACGGTGCGCTTGCCGAACGCGCCGTTGTCGATGACGGCCTCGGCGACGGTCACGCCCTCGGCCGCGTCGGTCATGGTCTGGGAACCCTCCACGGGGTACTCCGTTCGTGGATCGCGGAGCTCCGGCGCGCGGTCCGGGCAAGGATCCCGGTCATCGATGGAAGCCCTCGGGGGACGCCGAGCGTCGGGTCTCCCGCGAGCCACTACCGAGGACCGGGGCGACGGATCGGGCCTGCGCTCCTGGTGTGCGGTCTGTTCAGTTGTGCTGGTGGCCGGTGCGGGCGAGGCCGCGGCCCCGGACGGGGACCGCGGCCTCGGACGTCACCGGCGCAGACCGAGCCGCTCGATGAGCGACCGGTAGCGGTTGATGTCCTTCTTCGCCAGGTAGTTCAGCAGCCGACGGCGCTGACCGACGAGGAGGAGCAGACCACGACGGCTGTGGTGGTCGTGCTTGTGCTCCTTCATGTGCTCGGTCAGGTCCTTGATGCGCTGCGTGAGCATCGCGACCTGGACCTCCGGGGAGCCGGTGTCGCCCTCGCCCGTGGCGTACTCGGAGATGATCTTCTGCTTCGTGGCGTTGTCGAGCGGCACGGCTCTCCTTCGTGGTCGTTGCGCGGCGCTCCGGGGCTGGTTCACCCGGGCACTCTCAAGTCCGCGGCCGTTCTGACGGCGTCCGTCAGGCTACCAGCGTCACGCGGCCTCGCCCGAATCGGCGGTCAGGCGCACGTAGGCGGCCCGCATCGCGACCGCCCTGGTCAGCTCGCGGGTGATCTGGGTGAAGAACTGCTGGCGGTAGGTGTCGTCGGTGACGGCCGAGACGGTGAAGTACAGGCCGGAGAACGCCGCGAGGAACACCGAGACCTGCAGCAGCTCCACGGTGACGTTGACGCCGACGCCTGCCACCGTCCGGCCGGGCTCGCCGAGCCAGGAGACCACGATCTCCGGCTGGATCGCCAGCACGCCGAACACGACGAAGAACGCGAAGACGCTGACTGCGAGCAGCAGCACCTGCCCCGCCTGGACGACGAGCAGCATCAGCAGCAGGTTGGCCCGCTGGAGCCGGCCCAGGCGCACCTCGACGCCCGCCGCGAGCTCGGCGGCGTACCCGGCCAGCGGGGTGCGGGCGAGCGCCTCCCCCGGCCCGTCCCGGCGGACGTGCTCGACGACCCGCTGGACCTCCTCCGGCAGCCGGGCGACCAGGAACAGCAGGGCGAGCGCGGTGAACAGCAGCACCGACAGCCACAGCACCCCCGGCGGCATCGCGGCCGCCACCTGCCAGACCTCGGTGTTGATGAAGAAGAACACCGTGAAGATGAGCAGCAGCGGCAGGGCCCGCGTCGCGAGCGGCAGCAGCAGGCCGAGCTGGCGGGCGGTGCGCCGCAGCGCCCACTCGGCGACCTCGTGCAGGTCCAGGCTCACCGCGGCCCACGCCGCGACGCTCACGACCACCGCGGTCAGCCCCGCGGACAGCCCGACGGAGCCCGA
>JBMOMI010000262.1:0-5199 GCA_049325235.1 Actinomycetota bacterium
CGATCTCCTCCTCGATCGCGCGCTCGGCGTTGCGCGCCACCGCGATGATCGCGTCGCCGCGGTCGGGGGTGGCGAAGCGGACGCCGGAGGTGTTCCGGCCGGTGGAGCGCACCTCGGCCACGCGCGAGCGGACGATCTTGCCCTTCTCCATGACGACGAGCACCTCGTCGTCCGGGCTCACGATGAGCGCGCCGACGAGGTCCCCGCCGCGCTCGGAGATGGCGGCCACCTTGATCCCCAGACCGCCGCGGCCCTGGACGCGGTACTGCTCGACCGGCGTCCGCTTGGCCAGGCCGCTCGCGAACACCACGAAGACGTCGTCAGGGCTCTCCGGGTGGACGACGTCCATCGCCAGCAGCTCGTCGCCGTTGCGGAACTTCATGCCGGTCACCCCGGACGTCGAACGACCCATCGGCCGCAGCGTGTCGTCGGTCGCGGTGAACCGCAGCGACATGCCCTTGCGGGACACGAGCAGCAGGTCGTCGTCCGGCGACACCAGCTGCGCCGAGACCAGCTCGTCGCCGTCCCGGAGGTTGATCGCGATGAGGCCGCCGGTGCGGTTGGAGTCGTACTCGGCCAGCCGGCTCTTCTTCACCAGGCCCTTGCGGGTGGCGAGCACGAGGTACGGCGACTGGGTGTAGTCCTCGATCGCGAGCACCTGGGCGATCTGCTCGTCGGGCTGGAACGCGAGCAGGTTGGCGATGTGCTGCCCTCGGGCGTCGCGCGCGCCCTCGGGCAGCTCGTAGGCCTTGGCGCGGTAGACCCGGCCGAGGTTGGTGAAGAACAGCAGCCAGTGGTGGGTCGAGGTGGTGAAAAAGTGCTCGACCACGTCGTCCGTGCGCAGCTGGGCGCCCCGCACCCCCTTGCCGCCGCGGCGCTGGGACCGGTACTGGTCGACGCGCGTCCGCTTGGCGTAGCCGCCGCGGGTGATCGTGACGACGACGTCCTCCTCCGGGATCAGGTCCTCCATCGAGACGTCACCGTCGAAGGGGATGATCCTCGTGCGCCGGTCGTCGCCGTACTTGTCGACGATCTCGGCCAGCTCCTCGCCGACGATCTGCCGCTGGCGCTCCGGGGAGGCGAGGATCGCGTTGTAGTCGGCGATGAGGGCCTGCAGCTCCTCGTAGCGGTCGATGATCTTCTGCCGCTCCAGCGCGGCCAGGCGCCGCAGCTGCATGTTGAGGATCGCGGTCGCCTGCAGCTCGTCGATGTCCAGCAGGCCCATCAGGCCCTCGCGGGCCTCCTCGACCGTCGCGCTCGCGCGGATCAGCGCGATCACCTCGTCGAGCGCGTCGAGCGCCTTGAGGTAGCCGCGGAGGATGTGCGCCTCCTCCTCCGCCTTGCGCAGCCGGAAGCGCGTCCGCCGGACGATCACGTCGAGCTGGTGGTCGACCCAGTGCCGGACGAACGCGTCCAGGCTCAGCGTGCGGGGCACGCCGTCGACGAGCGCCAGCATGTTGGCGCCGAACGTGTACTGCAGCTGGGTGTGCTTGAACAGGTTGTTCAGCACGACCTTGGCGACGGCGTCCCGCTTGAGCACGATGACCAGGCGCTGGCCGGTGCGGCCGGACGTCTCGTCGCGGATGTCGGCGATGCCGGCGAGCCGCCCGTCCTTGACCAGCTGGGCGATGGTCTGCGCCAGGTTGTCGGGGTTGACCTGGTAGGGCAGCTCGGAGACCACCAGGCAGGTGCGGCCGTGGATCTCCTCCACCTCGACCACCGCCCGCATCGTGATCGAGCCGCGGCCGGTGCGGTAGGCCTCCTCGATGCCGCGCCGGCCCATCACGAGCGCGCCGGTGGGGAAGTCGGGACCCTGGATCCGCGCCAGGAGGGCCTCGAGCAGCTCCTCCTTGGTGGCCTCGGGGTGCTCGAGCAGCCACTGGACGCCGCCGGCGACCTCGCGCAGGTTGTGCGGCGGGATGTTGGTCGCCATGCCCACGGCGATGCCGGCCGAGCCGTTGACGAGCAGGTTCGGGAAGCGGCTGGGCAGGATCACCGGCTCCTGCGTGCGGCCGTCGTAGTTGTCGACGAAGTCGACGGTCTCCTCGTCGATGTCGCGGACCATCTCCATGGCCAGCGGCGCGAGGCGGCACTCGGTGTACCGGGGGGCGGCGGCCGGGTCGTTGCCCGGGGACCCGAAGTTGCCCTGGCCGGCCACCAGCGGGTAGCGCATCGACCAGTCCTGCACGAGCCGGACGAGGGTGTCGTAGATCGCCGCGTCGCCGTGCGGGTGGTACTGGCCCATCACGTCGCCGACGACGCGGGAGCACTTGGAGAACGCGCGGTCCGGGCGGTAGCCGCCGTCGTACATCGCGTACAGCACCCGGCGGTGCACCGGCTTGAGGCCGTCACGGACCTCCGGCAGCGCCCGCCCGACGATGACGCTCATCGCGTAGTCGAGGTAGGACCGCTGCATCTCCAGCTGCAGGTCGACGGCCTCGACCCGGTCCTCTGGTGGCGTGGTGGGGGGCTGCTCGGTCACAGGTGTCCTTCGTCGTCAGGGTGGCGGGATCCCATGATCACGCGAGGCGTGCGGGTCAGATGTCGAGGAACCGGACGTCCTTGGCGTTGCGCTGGATGAACGCCCGGCGCGACTCGACGTCCTCACCCATGAGGACCGCGAAGATCTCGTCCGCGGCGGCCGCGTCGTCGATGGTCACCAGGCGCAGCGTGCGCCGGTCGGGGTCCATCGTCGTCTCCCACAGCTCGGAGTAGTCCATCTCGCCGAGGCCCTTGTAGCGCTGGATGCCGTTGTCCCTGGGGATCCGCTTGCCGGCGGCGAGGCCCTCGCGCAGCAGCGCGTCGCGCTCCTTGTCGCTGTACACGTAGTCGTGCGGGGCGTTGCTCCACTTCAGCCGGTACAGCGGCGGCTGGGCCAGGTACACGTGCCCGTTCTCGATGAGCGGCTTCATGTAGCGGAACAGCAGCGTGAGCAGCAGCGTCGAGATGTGCTGGCCGTCCACGTCGGCGTCCGCCATCAGGATGATCTTGTGGTAGCGGAGCTTGGCGAGGTCGAAGTCCTCACCGATGCCGGTGCCGAACGCGGTGATCAGTGCCTGGACCTCGTTGTTGGCGAGCGCCTTGTCGATCCGCGCCTTCTCGACGTTGAGGATCTTGCCGCGGATCGGCAGGATCGCCTGGGTCTCCGGGTTGCGGCCGCGCACCGCCGAGCCGCCCGCGGAGTCCCCCTCGACGATGAACACCTCGGTGCGGGCCGGGTCGTTGAGCTGGCAGTCGCGCAGCTTGCCCGGCATCCCGCCGGACTCCAGCAGGCCCTTGCGCCGGGTCGCCTCGCGGGCCTTGCGGGCCGCCATCCGCGCCGCCGCCGCCTGGATCGCCTTGCGGACGACGTCCTTGGCCTCGCGCGGGTTCCGCTCGAACCAGTCGGACAGCTCCTCGCTGACCACCCGCTGCACGAAGCCCTTCGCCTCGGTGTTGCCGAGCTTCGTCTTCGTCTGGCCCTCGAACTGCGGCTCCTTCAGCTTGACCGAGACGACCGCGGTCAGGCCCTCCCGGACGTCCTCGCCGGTGAGGTTGGCGTCCTTGTCCTTGAGCAGGCCCTGCTCGCGCGCGTACTTGTTGACCAGCGTGGTCAGCGCGGCGCGGAAGCCCTCCTCGTGCGTGCCGCCCTCGTGCGTGTTGATCGTGTTGGCGTACGTGTGGACGCTCTCGGAGTAGGCGCTCGTCCACTGCATGGCGACCTCGACGCTCATGCCGCGCTCGACGTCCTCGGACTCGAACGAGATGACGTCCGGGTGCACCTTCTCGGTCTTCTTCGAGCTGTTGAGGTGCGTGACGTAGTCGACGAGCCCGCCGTCGTAGCGGAACGTCACCTTGCGGGCGGTCGCCTCCCGCCCGGCCTGCTGCGCCTCGGCCCCGGCCTCGTCCTCGTCCTCGGCGGCGTGCCCGGGCCGCTCGTCGACCAGGGAGATCGTCAGGCCCTTGTTGAGGAACGCCATCTGCTGGAAGCGGCTGCGCAGGGTCTCGAAGTCGAACTCGACGGTCTCGAAGATGTCGGCGTTCGGCCAGAAGGTGACCGTCGTTCCGGTCGCCTCGGTCGGCTCGCCCTTGGCGAGCGGCGCCTCGGGGACGCCGTGCACGTACGCCTGGCGCCACACGTACCCCTGGCGGCGCACCTCGACCTCGAGCCGCTCGGACAGGGCGTTCACCACGGAGACGCCGACCCCGTGCAGTCCGCCGGACACCGCGTAGCCGCCGCCGCCGAACTTGCCGCCGGCGTGCAGCACGGTCAGCACCACCTCGACCGCGGGCCGCTGCTCGACCGGGTGGACGTCGACCGGGATGCCGCGCCCGTCGTCCACCACCCGCACGCCACCGTCGGCCAGCAGGGTCACGTCGATGCGGGTCGCGTACCCGGCGAGCGCCTCGTCGACCGAGTTGTCGACCACCTCGTACACCAGGTGGTGCAGGCCGCGCTCGCCGGTGGAGCCGATGTACATGCCCGGCCGCTTGCGCACGGCCTCGAGCCCCTCGAGCACGGTGATGGCGCTGGCGTCGTACGCCGGGGACGCCGGCGAGCCCGCGGTGGGCACCACGTCGGCGAGGGACGGCGCCTGCTCGGGGGAGGGGATCCCCTCGCCGTCCGCTGCGGCGCTGGCGGGGATGTCGGGCGTGCGCGTGTCGTCGGCCACGGGGTCCGGCACTCCTGTCGTCGGCATGACTGGCGGTCGCTCACCCGTCGGCCCGCAGCGGGCTGCCCCCACCGAAGGGGGCGAACGTGTGGCGACCGCCCAACGACGTCGATCCTACCTCTCGCGCGTGCCCGGACCCGCCGTCCACAGGCTGTGGCTCGCCGCGTGGCGCGTGGACGCACCCGGGCGTGTCCCCCCGTACAGCCCCCCACCCGGCACGCCCCTCCAGCCGCAATAACCAGGCTTCTTGCTGTCTGGAGCCACCGATGGCGGCAACAACCCTGGTTATTGCGGGGGAGGCGGGTCAGCCGTAGGTGTCGCGCGGGCCGCGGCCGCCGGGTGCGGTGCGCGGGCCGCGGCGCCAGCTCGGGGCGCTGGGACCGCGCACGACGAGCCGCTCGACGACGCCGGGGCCGAGCTCCTCGGCGATCCGGCGCAGCACGGTCGGCGCGAGCAGCCGCATCTGCGTCGCCCACGCGGTGGAGTCGGTGCGCACGGTGAGCACGCCCTCGGCGAACGCCTCGGCGGTGCAGTGCCCGGCGACATC
>JBMOMI010000263.1:0-5182 GCA_049325235.1 Actinomycetota bacterium
CCCAGCCCTCGTCCCGAGCGGCCTCGGCGGCCTCCATCGCGACGGGCACCGTGGGACCGTAGGCGACCAGGGTGACGTCGTCCCCCCGCCGGCGGACGACGGCCCGCCCGAACGGCGGCGCGGCCGCGGGCAGCTCGACGTCAGCGCTGGACCAGTAGAGCTTCTTGGGCTCCATGAACACGACCGGGTCGGGGTCGGCGATGGCCTCGCGCAGCAGCGAGTAGGCGTCCTCGACGGTGGCGGGGGTGACGACTTTGAGCCCCGGGGTGTGGGCGTAGTAGGCCTCGCTGGAGTCGCAGTGGTGCTCCACCCCGCCGATGCCGCCGGCGAAGGGCACTCGGATGACGATCGGCATGCCGACGGCCCCCCGAGTGCGGTTGCGCAGCTTGGCGACGTGGGAGGTGATCTGCTCGAAGGCCGGGTACGCGAAGGCGTCGAACTGCATCTCGACCACCGGGCGCATGCCGGACATCGCGAGTCCGACGGCGAACCCGACGATGCCGGCCTCGGCGAGCGGGGTGTCGAAGCAGCGCTTCTCGCCGAACTGGTCCATGAGGCCGTCGGTCACCCGGAACACGCCGCCGAGCCGGCCGACGTCCTCACCGAGGACCAGCACGCGCTCGTCGTCGCTCATCGCGTCGCGCAGTGCGGTGTTGAGCGCCGTGGCGAAGGTCGTGCTCACCGGGGGTCCTCCTGCTCGTCCGCCGGCTCGCCCATCAGCTCGGCCCCAAGATCAGCCTCGAGCTCGACCCGGAGCTGCTCGCGCTGCTCGAGCAGCTGGGTGGTCGGGGTGGCGTACACGTGCTCGAAGAGCTCCAGCGGGTCAAGGTCGGGGTCGGCGTTCATCCGCGTCCGCAGGTCTGCAGCGAAGGACTCGGCCTGGGCCCGGACCTCCTCGGCGCCGGCGTCGTCCAGGACACCGGCGGAGCGCAGGTACGCCTCCAGCCGGGTCAGCGGGTCGCGTCCCGCCCACGCCTCGACCTCGGCGGCGTCGCGGTAACGGCTCGGGTCGTCGGCGTTGGTGTGCGCGTCCATCCGGTAGGTGTGCGCCTCGACGAGGAACGGCCCGTGGCCGGCGCGGGCGTGCTCGACGGCCCGGCGCATGACGGCGAGCATGGCTACCGGGTCGTTGCCGTCGACCTGCTCGGACTCCACGCCGTAGCCGACGCCCTTGTAGGCCAGGGAGGGAGCAGCGGTCTGCTTGGCCAGCGGCACGCTGATCGCGTAACGGTTGTTCTGGACCAGGAAGACGACGGGGGCCTTGAAGACGGCGGCGAAGTTCACCGCCTCGTGGAAGTCGCCCTCGCTCGTCGCGCCGTCGCCGATGAACGCCACCGCGACCGTGTCCCGCCCCTGCAGCGACTCGCCGTAGGCCAGGCCGGCCGCGTGGACGGTCTGGGTGGCCAGCGGCGTGCACTGCGGCGCCGTGCGGGTGGCGACCGGGTCGTAGCCGCAGTGCCAGTCACCGCGCAGCAGGGTGAGCACCTGCACCGGGTCGATGCCCCGAGCGACGAGGGCCATCGACTCGCGGTAGGTCGGGAACACCCAGTCGTCCTCGCGGACCGCCATCACGGCTGACACCTGGCAGGCCTCCTGGCCGCGGGCGGAGGGGTAGACGGCCAGCCGGCCCTGCTTGGTCAAGGCGGTGGCCTGGACGTCGAACCGCCGGCCGACGACCATCCGGCGGTACATCTCCAGGAGGTCTGTGTCGGAGGGCGCGGGGTAGCGCTCGTCGTCGCCGGTGCGTCGCCCCTGCTCGTCCAGCAGCCGGACCGGGTCCGGGCTCGGCAGGAGCCGGGTGGCCCCGTGGGTGGACAGGTCGGACTCGGACGTCGTCGTCATGCGGGCCTCCTGCTGGGACCTCTGGACGCTTTGGCAGACCATCGTGCTGCGACAGCGCAGGCTGGCTCAACATCCGCCGAGATTGCGGGACACTTGGCTCGTGAACGACGGAACCGGAGCACACGTGTCCCAGGTCACGCCCGCTGCCGGGCCGGTACCGGGACGTTCGGCCCGCCCTCTCGACGAGGTGGACCGACGGATCGTGGACCTGCTCGTCGAGGACGCCCGGACGTCGGTACGCCGAGTGGCCGAACAGGTGCACGTCTCGCGCACGAACGCCTACGCCCGGATCGAGCGGCTCGTGGCCGACGGCGTCATCGCCGCGTTCCGGGCGCAGCTGAACCCGGAACGGGCGGGGTTCGGCACGTCGGCCTACATCTCGATCGGCATCACCCAGAACACCTGGCGTGAGGTCTCGGCCGCCCTGCGGGAGATCCCGTTCGTCGTGCACGCCGCGCTGGTGGCCGGCGACCACGACGTGCTGGCCCTCGTGCGGGCGCCGGACAACGCCGCCCTGCGCGAGGTCGTCCTGGACCGGGTGCAGTCGGTTCCCGGCGTCCTGTCGACGCGCACCTGGCTGGTGTTCGAGGAGTTCGACATCCCCCGTCCCACGTGGACCCGCCCGCAGGCAGACTCGCGGGCATGACGACCTCCTCCGGGGGCCAGCCCCGGTTGCCCCCGCTCACTCCGGACGTGCTCGACGACGAGCAGCGTGCCCTGTACGACCGGATCACCGGCGGTCCTCGCGGGGTGGCGCCGCAGGGCGGGGTGCCACTCGTGGGTCCCGACGGGCAGCTGTCCGGCCCGTTCGGGCCGATGCTGCTCAACCCCCCGATCGGGGACGCGCTGCAGGAGCTCGGTGCGACGCTGCGTTACCGGGGGCGGCTCCCCGACTCGGCGCGTGAGCTGGTCATCCTCTGCGTCGCGGCCCACCACGGCAGCGACGTCGAGTGGCGGGTGCACGAGCCGCTGGCCCTGGCCGCGGGCGTCGACCCGGCGGACGTCGAGTCGGTCCGTGCCGGCGGCACCCCGACCCGGGGGGCGCCCGCGGACGTCGCCGCGGCGCGGACGGCGCTGGCCCTGATGACCCACGGCGACCTCGAGGACGACGAGTTCGCGGCGGCGTGTTCGAGGTGACCGCGCTCGTCGGCTACTACACGCTGCTGTCGCTGCAGCTCCGGTTGTTCCGCCGGGACACCCGCGACCTCGGCTGAGTCAGCGAGCGTGACCGAGGTCTTCCCCCAGCGGGAGACGTCCGGTCCGAGCCACCTCGGCGTACGCCCGGGCGCTGTCCTTCGGCGTCCGGGCCTGTGTGTCGTAGTCGACCCGCACGATCCCGAACCGCTTGGCGTACCCCTCGGCCCACTCGAAGTTGTCCAGCAGCGACCACGCGAAGTAGCCGCGCAGCGGGACCCCCTCGTCGAGTGCGTCAAGACAGGCGGCGAGGTGGTCGCGCAGGTAGGCGGCCCGCTGCGGGTCGTGCACCTGGCCGTCCGGGGAGACCTCGTCGTCCCAGGCGGACCCGTTCTCGGTGATGACGACCGGGGTGCCGGGGTACTCCCGGTGCAGCCGGCGCAGCAGCTCGGTCAGTCCCTCGGCCCGCACCTCCCAGCCCATCGCGGTCCGGGGCAGGCCGCGGTCGACGAGGACGGCGTCGGGGGCCGTCGGGTAGGCGGGGCCGGCAGGGACGCCGGGTCGGCCGCTGCCGGCCCCGGCGACCTGGAAACCGAAGTAGTAGTTCACGCCGAGGAAGTCCGTGGGCGCGCCGATCACGGCGAGGTCGCCGTCCCGGACGACGTCCAGCGGCCCGATCGTGGCGAGGTCGTCGAGCACGTCGGTCGGGTAGCGCCCGCGCAGCACCGGGTCGAGGAACAGCCGGTTCTGGGTGCCGTCGACGCGGCGGGCGGCCTCGACGTCGGCCGGGTCATCGCTGGCCGCGGTGACGTCGGAGAGGTTCACAGTGATGCCGACCTGGGCGTCCGGCACGGCCGCGCGGACGACGGGGACGGCCAGGCCGTGGGCGAGCAGCAGGTGGTGGGCGGTCGGCAGCGCCAGCGCGGGGTCGGTGCTGCCGGGGGCGTGGACGCCGGCGACGTGCCCGAGCACGGAGGACACCCACGGCTCGTTGAGGGTGATCCAGTGGCGGACCCGGTCGCCGAGCGCGGCGGTGACCAGGTCGACGTACTCGGCGAACCGCTCGGCGGTCTGCCGGACCCGCCAGCCGCCGGCGTCCTCGAGCGCCTGCGGCAGGTCCCAGTGGTACAGCGTCGTCCACGGCTCGACCCCGGCGGCCAGCAGCTCGTCGACGAGCCGGTCGTAGAACGCCAGACCTGCCGGGTTGGCCGGGCCGGACCCGGTGGGCTGCACTCGCGGCCAGGCCACGGAGAACCGGTAGGCGCCCAGTCCCAGGTCACGTAGCAGGGCGACGTCCTCGCGGTAGCGGTGGTAGTGGTCGCAGGCGACGTCGCCGGTGTCGCCGTTCGCCACCCGGCCCGGAGTGTGGCTGAACGTGTCCCAGATCGACGGGCCGCGGCCGTCCTCCTCGACGGCGCCCTCGACCTGGTAGGACGCCGTCGCGGCACCCCAGGTGAAGTCGGTGGGAAAGGTCCTCGCTGTCGGCTCGCTCACGCCCGGCACTTTAGGGCGGAGAGCCGACACGGCTCACCGGGTCAGGAGGCCGCCGAGTGGTCCGTGCGCAGCCGCAGCAGGTACAGGTCCGCCGTCTCGCCCTGGGCCGTGACCGCCTGCCCGGTCGGGACTGCCACGTACTCACCGAGCCGCAGTCCGTCGTCCCCGGCGTCGAGGCTCAGCAGCTCGGGGACCACCGGCGTGCCGAGCAGGACGCGCAGGTGCGGGGGCGGCGGCGGCGTCCGGCTGTCCAGACGCAGGACGATCTTCTCTGGCACGGCGGGGAGCGTAGTCCCGGTCTGCTGCCTGCGGTGACCGGCCGCCAGCACGCCTTGAAGGTAAGGCTAGCCTTACTTTAGAGTGCTCCGGGTGTCGACGCCCCCCCGTGCCGCCGCGCCGGCCCTCCTGCTCAACCGCGTGCCGTTCGCGAGCGGCCTGGCACGCTTCGGCGACCGCCCGGCGCTGCTCACCCCGGACCGCGCCGTCGGCTACGCCGAGCTGGCGGACCTCGTCGGCACCACCCTGGCCGCCCTCGGGACCACCCGCCGCCTCGTCCTCGTCCCGGCCCGCAACGACGTGCCGACGGTCGTGGCCTACCTCGCCGCCCTCGCCGGGGGCCACCCCGTCGTCCTCGTCCCGCACGACAAGGCGGACGCCGTCACCTCACTGGGCGCGGCCTACGACCCGGACGTCGTCGTCGTCCCGGGCGAGG
>JBMOMI010000264.1:0-5165 GCA_049325235.1 Actinomycetota bacterium
CCCGCTACGCCCGCCTGGAGGCGGAGTTCACTGCCGCCGGCGGGTACGCCGCGGAGAGCGAGGCTGCGCGGATCGCGGGGAACCTCGGCCTGGACGAGCGGGTGCTGTCCCAGCCGCTGCACACCCTGTCCGGCGGGCAGCGGCGCCGGGTCGAGCTGGCCCGGATCCTGTTCTCCGGTGCGCCGACCCTGCTGCTGGACGAGCCGACCAACCACCTGGACGCCGACTCGATCGTCTGGCTGCGGGACTTCCTGCGCGCCCACGACGGCGGCCTCGTGGTGATCAGCCACGACGTCGGGCTGCTCGAGGCGACGGTGACCAAGGTGTTCCACCTGGACGCCAACCGGGCCGAGCTCGACGTCTACAACGTCGGCTGGAAGGCGTACCTGCAGCAGCGGGAGACCGACGAGCGCCGCCGGCACCGCGAGCGGGCGAACGCCGAGAAGAAGGCGGCCGCCCTGATGGCGCAGGCCGACAAGATGCGGGCGAAGGCGACGAAGGCGACCGCCGCGCAGAACATGGCCCGACGAGCCGAGCGGATGCTGTCCGGCCTGGAGGCCGAGCGCGCGTCCGACAAGGTCGCCAGGCTGCGCTTCCCCAAGCCGGCGCCGTGCGGTCGCACCCCGTTGGCGGCGTCCGCGCTGTCGAAGTCCTACGGGTCGCTCGAGGTGTTCACCGACGTGGACCTGGCCGTGGACCGGGGGAGCCGGGTGGTCGTCCTCGGGCTCAACGGGGCCGGCAAGACCACGCTGCTGCGGCTGCTGTCCGGGCAGGAGGAGCCGGACACCGGCGCCGTCGAGCCCGGGCACGGGCTCAAGCTCGGCTACTACGCGCAGGAGCACGAGACCCTCGACGTCGACCGCACCGTGCTGGAGAACATGCGCACCGCGGCGCCGGACCTCGGCGACACCGACGTCCGCAAGGTCCTCGGCTCGTTCCTGTTCAGCGGGGACGACGTCGACAAGCCGGTCCGGGTGCTGTCCGGCGGGGAGAAGACCCGGCTCGCGCTGGCCACGCTCGTGGTGTCGTCGGCGAACGTGCTGCTGCTCGACGAGCCGACGAACAACCTCGACCCGGCGAGCCGCGAGGAGGTGCTCGGCGCCCTGCGCGGCTACGAGGGCGCCGTCGTCCTCGTCACCCACGACGAGGGCGCCGTCGAGGCGCTGCAGCCCGAGCGCGTCGTCCTGCTGCCGGACGGCGTGGAGGACCTGTGGAACCCGGACTACCTGGAGCTGGTCGCCCTGGCATGATCCCATCGGGCATGATCGGTTTCGGGTGGCCGACAGCCGGAGGCAGGCGCACGATAGGCGCGAGGCCCACCCCCCCGCCCGAGGAGGCACTGTGGCAGACATCAAGAAGGGCGCCCGGATCACCGGGGCCGAGCGCTCCAAGCTCGCCGCCGACCTGAAGAAGAAGTACACGCAAGGAGCCAGCATCCGGGCGCTCGCCGCCGAGACCGGACGCTCCTACGGCTTCGTGCACCGGATCCTCACCGAGAACGACGTGGACCTCCGCGGTCGGGGCGGCGCCACGAGGGGCAAGGCGGCCAAGAGCTGACCGGCGGGCTGTCGCCCGCGCTGGGCGCGATCGCGCCAGCCGCCGCGGCGGCCGGTCTGACCCTGCGCCAGAGCGGGTCGCGGCTGACCGTCACCCTGGACCGGCCGGAGCGCCGGAACGCCCAGACGCCGGCCACGTGGCGGGCCCTGGCGGCGATCGGTGAGGCGGTCGCCGCGAGCGACGTGGCGCTCGTCGTGCTGCGTGCCGAGGGCCCGTCGTTCTCGGCCGGGCTCGACCGGGCGATGCTCGGCGCCGGCGTCGACGGCGAGCCGGGGCTGGCCGGGATGGCCGCGCTGGACGACGACGCGCTGGACGCCGCCATCGCCGGCTTCCAGCGCGCCTTCACCTGGTGGCGGGAGGTGGACGCCGTCACCGTCGCCGCCGTCGGTGGTCACGCCGTGGGCGCAGGCTTCCAGCTCGCCCTGGCCTGCGACCTGCGGGTGGTGGCGGACGACGTCCGGCTGGCGATGCGGGAGACGTCGCTCGGCCTCGTGCCCGATCTGGGCGGGACGTCACCGCTGGTGCGGATCGTCGGGTACCCCCGGGCGCTGGAGATCTGCGCGACCGGGCGCTGGGTGGGGGCGCAGGAGGCGGTGCGGCTCGGGCTCGCCGAGACGGCGGTGCCGCGCGCGGACCTGGACGCCGCGGTCGACGACCTGGCCGCCGCGCTGCTCGGCGCGCCGGCCGGCGCGGTGGCGACGCTCAAGCGGCTGCTGCGGTCCGCGAAGGAGGCCAACCGGGCCGACCAGCTCGCCGCCGAGCGAGCGGCCCAGCGTGACCGGCTGCGCGCCCTCGCCTCTCCTGGCTGACGCGGGACTGTCGGAGGCCCGTGAGACGTTGCTGTCCTCGGACTGGCCGGCGACGTGGAGGTGGGCCCCGTGGCGATGAGCCCGATGGGCGGCTGGCACACGATGCGGTCGTTCCGGCGCGACGAGAAGATCACCGACCGGAAGCTGGCGCCCGGCACCGTCCGGCGGGTGATGGGCTTCGCCGTCCCCTACCGGGGCCAGATCGCCGCGTTCCTCGCACTCGTCGTCGTGGACGCCCTGCTCGTCGCGGTGCCGCCGCTGCTGCTCAAGCGGGTCATCGACGACGGCGTGGCCCGGGGGGACCGCGGCCTGGTGGTGCTGCTGAGCAGCCTGGTCGCCGTCGTGGCCCTCGCCGAGGCGGGCGTCATGCTGGCGCAGCGGTGGTTCTCGGCGCGGATCGGCGAGGGGCTGATCTACGACCTGCGGACCCAGGTCTTCCGGCACGTGCAGACACAGCCGATCGCCTTCTTCACGCGCACGCAGACCGGCTCACTGGTGTCCCGGCTCAACAACGACGTCATCGGGGCCCAGCAGGCATTCACCTCCACGCTCTCCGGCGTGGTCTCCAACGTCGTCCAGCTGGTCGTCGTCCTGACGACGATGGTGGTGCTGAGCTGGCAGGTCACTCTGCTGGCGCTGCTGCTCGTGCCGCTGTTCCTGCTCCCGGCCCGGCGGGTGGGGCGCCGGCTGGCGACGTTGAGCCGGCAGAGCATGCAGCTCAACGCCGAGCTCGGGAACCGGATGACGGAGCGCTTCAACGTCGCCGGCGCGCTGCTCGTCAAGCTCTTCGGCACGGCCGACCGCGAGGACGAGCAGTACCGGGAGCGCGCCGGCCGGGTCCGCGACATCGGCGTGCGGATCGCGATGAGCAACCGGTTGTTCTTCGCCGCGCTCACCGCCGTCGCGTCGCTGGCGACCGCTCTGGTCTACCTCGTCGGTGGCCTGCTCGCCGTCTCCGGCGTCGTCAGCGTCGGCACGCTGATCGCGTTGACGCTGCTGCTCGCCCGTCTCTACGGGCCGATCACCGCCTTGAGCAACGTGCAGGTCGACGTGATGACGGCGCTGGTGTCGTTCGAGCGGGTCTTCGAGGTGCTCGACCTGCAGCCGCTGGTCCGCGACCCCGAGAAGCCGCGGCACCTGCCGGCGGGGGCGCTGTCGGTCGAGCTGGACGACGTCCGGTTCCGCTACCCGACCGCCGACGAGGTGTCGCTGGCCTCGCTGGAGGAGGTCGAGCAGCTCGACCGCCGCGGCGGCGAGGAGGTGCTGCGCGGGGTGAGCCTGCGCGCCGAGCCGGGCCAGATGGTGGCCCTGGTCGGACCCAGCGGCGCCGGCAAGACCACGGTGACGGCGCTGGTCGCCCGGCTGTACGACCCCACGTCCGGCGTGGTGCGCCTCGGCGGGGTCGACGTCCGGGAGGTGTCGCAGGAGGAGCTGCACCGGCGGGTGGGTGTCGTCACCCAGGAGGCCCACCTCTTCCACGACACGGTGCGGGCCAACCTCCGGTACGCCCGGCCGGAGGCCACCGACGCCGAGATCGAGGAGGCGCTGCGCGCGGCGCAGGTCTGGTCGCTCGTCGAGCAGCTGCCGGAGGGGCTGGACACGGTCGTCGGTGACCGCGGGCACCGCCTCTCGGGCGGGGAGAAGCAGCGGATCGCGCTGGCGCGGCTGCTGCTCAAGGCGCCCGGCGTCATCGTGCTGGACGAGGCGACGGCGCACCTGGACTCCGAGTCCGAGGCCGCCGTGCAGCGGGCCTTGGACACCGCCTTGGAGGGCCGCACGTCCCTCGTCATCGCGCACCGGCTCTCCACGGTGCGCCAGGCCGACGTGATCCTCGTCGTCTCCGACGGCCGGGTCGTCGAGCGGGGCCGGCACCGCGAGCTGCTGTCACGCGGCGGGCTCTACGCCGAGCTCTACCGGACCCAGTTCGCCGAGCAGGAGGACGAGGCGGCCCGCGCCGGCTGAGTCGTCAGGGCTCGGCGCGGTCGACCGGCTGCGGTGCCGGCCGGGGCGACGTGGCCTGCCGCTGCAGCTCGTGCCGGACCGCCAGACGGACCACCCAGTACAGCCCGAGGGCGAACGCGACGGGCATCCCCAGGTAGAAGAACGCCAGGAGCAGGACCTCCGGGAGGTTCACCATCCCCTCACCATAGATCGGGTCCTTCGCCCCGGGACGGCGTTCGGCCCGGCGTCGACGATCGAACCGTGCACGGTCATCGACTTGCTGTGACCACCAGGACGGTCGAGCTGCGCCAGCTCGCCGAGCTCAACGCCGGTCTGCGGACCCGGGGCGGCGTCCGGCTGGACGACGCCCGCTGGCTGCACCGGGTCCAGGGCAGCGGACCACCCTCGTTCCCCTACGTCTACGGCACCGTCTCCGACGGACGCGGCGGCACGCCGGACCCGGTCATGCTGCACACGCCCCAGCTGCGGGCGGTGAGCCGCCGACTGAAGCTGCGCAACCACGTGTGGGGCTGGTGATCGGGTCACCCGGAGCGGGCTCGGTGGCCGGGAGGCCGGGACTGCTCGGCGGCGTCCAGGAGGGCGTCCTCCTCCTGCTCCGCGGTCGGGCGCCGGCGAGCCGGCCGGGGGGCCCGGGGCGGGCCACCGGCCTCGGCGGCCAGGTCCCGCGCCGTCCGGCGGGCGAGCACGCCGTAGCCGACGAAGATGCCTGCGGCGAACACGAACCACTGCAGCGAGTACGACAGGTGCGGCCCCTCGTCGACCGCCGGCCGCGGCAGGGGGACCGGCGCGGACGACACGGGTGGGTCCTCCTCGGCGAGCACCGCGTTGGCGCTCGTG
>JBMOMI010000265.1:0-5160 GCA_049325235.1 Actinomycetota bacterium
GGCCCGGCGGGCAGCGACGCCGGACGCCGGCCCGTCGCCGAGGAACACCGGGATGGACTCCGCGAGCTCGAACGCGAGGGCCTTCGCAGGGTTGACGAGGGACTCCGTCGACGGGCCGTTGAGCCGCGCCTCGTCGTCCAGGATGTCGGCGACCAGACCCAGCAGACCGGGCCCGGCGTCGGTGACCCCGACCTGGGTGGTGGCGACGAGCACCGGCGCGAGCATCGCCCACAGCGAGGTCCGCGAGGTCGGCGCGGACGTCGGCTCGCGGCCGGGCTGGGGCACGGGCACGTGGACGCCGCGCACCTGCGCGCTGACCTCCGCCAGCAGCGACCGCTCGGCGCCCACGGTGAGGAGGGCTGCGCCGCGCCGCCCAGCCTCGGCGGCCATCTTGATCGCCGGCTGCGCCTGCCCGGACAGGGAGACCGACACGACGAGGTCGAGTGGCCCGACCCAGCCGGGGAGCACGTCGCCGGAGCGGCAGACGACCGGCACGGTGCTGCCCGGCCCGGCGAGCGCCTCGACGGCCTCGCCGACCGTGCGCGCCCCGCCGCGGGCCGCGATGACGACGGTGCGGGGCGGCTCGCTGCCGAGGCGGTCGAGCGGCGCCTCCTCGACGAGCGTCAGGGCGTGGCGCACCTGGGCCCCGGCGGTCGCGCAGGCGCGAAGTACGCCGCCGGGGTCGGCCCCGGCGAGCGCGTCGGCGTCGTCCAGCAGCGCCTCGTCGAGGGTCACGGGGTCAGGCCGGCTTCCGTGCCTCGTCGACGAGGAGCACCGGCACGCCGTCGTCGATCCGGTACGCCAGGCCGCACTCGGCGTTGGTGCACACCAGCTCGGGGCCGCCGTCCGGCCCGGTCGCGTCGTCCAGCTCGGACCGGCACGCCGGGCACCGCAGGATCTCGCGCAGCCACGGCTCGATGGTGGTCATGCTCTCTCCTCTCGCACGACGGCCAGGACGGCGTCGCGCACACGCTCCATCGTCGCACCGTCGGCGGCCTCGACGTTGAGGCGCAGCAGCGGCTCGGTGTTGCTGGGCCGCAGGTTGAACCACCACCAGGGCTCGGCGTCGGCGGGCGAGAACACGGTGAGGCCGTCGAGGGTGTCGGTGGTGGCGCCGTCGGTGGCGAACGCGACCCGGACCCGGTCGGTCGCCGCACGGACGTCGTCCACGCGGGAGTTCACCTCGCCGCTCGCCACGTACGGGTCGTACGCCGAGACGAGCTCGGACAGCGGGCGGTCGGACTCGCCGAGCGCGGCGAGCACGTGCATGGCCGCGAGCATCCCGGTGTCGGCGCCCCAGAACGAGCGGAAGTAGTAGTGCGCGGAGTGCTCGCCGCCGAAGACCGCGCCGGTACGGGCCATCTCCTCCTTGATGAAGGAGTGCCCCACCCGGGTGCGCACCGGCGTGCCGCCGGCCTGCTCGACCAGCTCGGGCACCGCGCGCGAGGTGATGAGGTTGTGGATGACGACGGGCTCGCGGCCCTCGTCGCGCTCCTTGGCGATCTCGCGCAGCGCGACGAGCGCGGTGATCGCGCTCGGGCTGACGGGCTCGCCGCGCTCGTCGACGACGAAGCAGCGGTCGGCGTCGCCGTCGAACGCGAGGCCGATGTCCGCGCCCCTTTCGCGGACGGCGGCCTGCAGGTCGCGCAGGTTCTCCGGCTCCAGCGGGTTGGCCTCGTGGTTCGGGAAGGTGCCGTCGAGCTCGAAGTAGAGCGGGACGACGTCCAGCGGCAGCGCGGGCAGCCCGGCGGCGGTCTGGAGCACCGCGGGCACGGTGTGGCCGGCCATGCCGTTGCCGGCGTCGACGACGACGGTGAGCGGCCGGCCGCCAGAGAGGTCGACGAGCTGGCGCAGGTAGGCCGCGTAGGCCCCGAGCGTGTCCTGCTCGGTGCGGCCGCCGCGGCGGTCGGCGACCGGGACGCCGTCGGCGAGGTACTGCTGGGCGAGCAGCCGGACGTCGGTCAGCCCGGAGTCCTGCCCGACGGGCTTGGCACCGGCCCGGCAGAGCTTGATGCCGTTGTACTGGGCCGGGTTGTGGCTGGCGGTGAACATCGCGCCGCACGCCTCGAGCGCGCCGCTCGCGTGGTACAGCCCGTCGGTCGAGCAGAGGCCGATGAGGACGACGTCGGCGCCGCGGTCCTGCGCGCCGGCGGCGAACGCGTCGACGAGCTCTGGGCTGGACGGGCGCATGTCGTGGCCGACGACCAGGCGGCGGCCGTCGAGGTCCAGGACGTCGGCGACGGCCGCCCCGATCGCCCGGGCGACCGTCGGGTCGAGCTGGTCGGGGACGGTGCCCCGGACGTCGTACGCCTTGATGATGGTGGAGAGGTCGGTGGGTGCCGTGGTCACGGCGGGACCCTACCGGCGGGGCGTCTCCCGCCGATGACGGTCAGGCGAGCTTGCGGGCCCGGTCGAGCACCGACTCGACGCTCAGCGTGCCGCCCTCGACGTGCGCCCAGGCGCGGTGCTCGCAGCGGTGACAGGAGGTGAAACGCACCGGGGTGCCGTCGGTGAGCACCATCTTCAGGTGCGTGACCTGCAGGCTGCCGCAGGCGGTGCAGCCCGCGTCGACGCGGTGCTCGCGCTGCGTCAGAGACCCCAGCGGAGCGGCCGGCTCGGCGGCCCGGCCGCGGCGGCGGCGCTGGGTCGGGATGGCGGTCAGCGGGCGGGCAGTGGTCTGCTGCGACATGCGGCCGGTCTCCGGGGCTCGGGCCCGGCCGGTGCGCCGGGCGACGAGCATTGATCTCGGCAGGGCTTGGCGGTTTCTTGACGTGCGCATGACGGAACCACCCAAAGTGACTAGGCGTGACGCCGAGTAGGACTACGCCGGGCTGTCCCTCTGGCCCGTGAAGAAGGCATACCGTCGAAGGCGTGCCAAAGACCGTTCGGATCCGCGACCTCGACGACGAGGTGTACGCCGCCCTCGCGCGGCGGGCCGCGGAGGAAAGGCTCAGCGTTCCTGAGCTGCTGCGGGCCGAGGCAGCACGTCTCGCCGCCCGTCCCAGCGTCTCGGAGTGGCTGAGGCGGACTGGGCGACGCTCCTCGGCGATCGGCCGTGCGGAGATCGTCGATGCACTGGACGAGCAGCGCGGTGAGTGGCCGGATGCTGATGCTTCCTAGACCCTCACGCCGCGCTAGTTGCCGGCGTCCCGCAGCACCCGCAGGTGACCCCGGCGCCCCACCTCCACCGCGGCGGCGACCTCGGCCACCGGCGCCTCGGGTCGCGGGCGCGCCGCCTCGCGGACGGCGTCAGCGAGCGCCAGCAGGTCGTCGTGGCTCGGGCCCTCGTCGATGATCTCGGGCGCGAGCCGGACGACCTCCCAGCCGCGGGGAGCGGTCAGCCGCTCGGCGTGCTCGGCGCACAGGTCGTAGCAGTGCGGCTCGGCGTAGGTGGCCAGGGGCCCGAGGACGGCGGTCGAGTCGGAGTAGACGTAGGTCAGCGTCGCCACGGCCTGGCGGGTGCAGGCACTCCTGCTGCAGCGACGAGCTCTCACGGGCGGGCACGCTACCTCCCGGCTGCACCGCACCGGTGGATTGGCCGCCGGCGCCGGGTGCCGTGTCGCTCACCTGGCTAGGGTGAGCGCATGGCTGACCTGCGGGCCCGGCGCAGGCCCGGGGACCGTCCACGACGCCGGGACCGGCGCGGCCGGGGGCTGCGCGGGCCGCTGCTCCCTCCGGAGCTCCCAGCCGCACGGTCGCGTTCCGAGCGGTTCGACGACCTGGTGCTGGACGCCGTCGAGCGTCTCGAACGCCGGTGGCGAGCCGAGCTGGAGTCGATCGAGTTCGCCGTCGAGGACGTCCCGCCGGCCGACCCGTCGCCCTGGGAGGACGGGGGCGTGCCGCTGGGCCGCTTCTTCCCCGCCGAACGAGGGTTGCCGGCCCGGGTGGTCGTCTACCGGCGCCCGGTCGAGACGCGGGCGGACGCCGCCGAGCTGCCGGTCTTCGTGCACGAGGTGGTCGTCGAGCAGGTGGCGTCGGCGCTCGGGTTGGAGCCGGAGCGGATCGACCCGGGGTACGGGCGGGACTGAGGCGGCTCAGGGGGACGGGAAGTCCACGACGACGCGCTCAGGGTCAGTGAGGCGCGTGACCGTGGGCGTCGCCCACTCCGTGAGGCCGACGGCCACACTCAACGTGGCCTCGAAGTCCCCCACGACCTGCACCTCGCGCACCAGCGGAAGGGTGCACCGCAGCTCGCGGGCTCCGGTGTAGCGGCGGACGGGGTCGGCGGGGTCCGTCGCCTGAGCCTGCGCCCAGTCCACGGCGGCGTTCTGGACGACGATCACGGCGAAGGCGCTTCCGTCGACCTCGACCGGGGTGCCGGCGGGATCGGCCAAGACCTCATCCACCTGCTGGACCGACACGTCCCCGAGAGCGACGTCGAACTCGAGAACGACCCGGTCGTAGTCGTCGTGAGAAGCCGCACGCAACCCGCGCACCACGGCCGTGCCGGTCTGGACTCCGTCGGTCATCCCTTCGCCGCTCGCGGGTGTGCACCCGCGCTCGGTGCTCGTCGCGGTGGTGCCGGTACCGGTGTCCGGGGATGTCGGTTCGGCCGTTGTCGGCTGCACCGTCGCGGATGTCGTCCCGGTCGTCGGGGAGGTCGTCGCGGCAGGCTCGCCGCCACCTCCGCACCCGGCTGCGCCGAGCGCTATCGCCGAGACCACCGCCAGAAGTCGTTTCATCGGCGCACCCCCTGGTCTCAGGGTGGGCGTCGGCACCCCACGGTGACAGAGGCGTTCGGCCCGGGTCACGGCCAGCGACCGTCGCGCGCCGGACGCACCGTCACCGCGCCCGGCGGCTGCGCCTCCGGTCGCACCGGGACGACCGACAGGAGCGGATCACCATCGGCTGCCTCGGCACCGAGCACGAGCGCCGCGACCATCTCCGCTCCCGCCGGCGGGGCAACGACGAGGGCCACGGCGTCGTCGTCGGTCAGCTCGGCCAGGTCGACCGCCGCCACGCTGAAGTCGCCGACGAGAACCGACGTCGCGTCCACGACGTCGCCGCGGCCGTCGAGCGCCTGGACCTCGACCTCACCGCCCGTCCCCAGCGCGGTCAGGTGCAGGTCGGCGACGACGTCGTCCGGCAGCGCGACGACCGAGCGACCGCCGAGCACCTGGGCCGGCGAGCTCCACGCGACGTCCGACGCCTGCTCCGCCG
>JBMOMI010000266.1:0-5158 GCA_049325235.1 Actinomycetota bacterium
CCAGCCCGCGCTCGCGCAGGCGTCCTCGACCTGGCGGCGGACCGCGCCGGTGCCCCCGTCGAACTTCGTCGGGTTCACCACGACCGCGGCGCGCGGACGCTCCCGGGGGTCGGGCGCGAACGGTTCCGGTGCGACGTCCGGCTCGGCGGCGGAGTCGGCCCACCGCTTGCCTCGGACGGCGACGACCGAGAAGAGGCCGCCCAGGAGCAGCAGGGCGGCGACGATGCCGACCACGAGGGCGGCGTCAGAGGTCATGGGCCGAAGGTAATGGCGGGGCGTCGCGGCGGCAGGGTGGGTGGCTGCAGTGCCCCACTAGTCTCGTCCGCGTGATCGACCTGCGACTCCTGCGTGACGACCCGGAGACCGTCAAGGCCAGCCAGCGGGCACGCGGTGAGGGCGAGTCGCTCGTGGACGCCGTGCTCGCCGCCGACGCCCGGCGCCGGGCTGCCCTGTCGTCCTTCGAGTCCCTGCGCGCCGAGCAGAAGGCGTTCGGCAAGAAGGTGGCCGGCGCTTCGGGCGAGGAGAAGCAGCGCCTCGTGGCGCAGGCCAAGTCGCTCGCCGACCAGGTCAAGGCGGCCCAGACGGAGGTCGACGAGGCCGAGGCCGAGCTCGACCGCCTGCAGCTGCAGATCCCCAACGTCGTCGTCGACGGCGTGCCGGCCGGCGGGGAGGAGGACTACGTCGTCCTGTCGACGCACGGCCAGCCGCGGGACTTCGCCGCCGAGGGATTCGTGCCCCGCGACCACCTGGAGCTCGGCGAGCTGCTGCGGGCCATCGACATCGAGCGCGGCGCGAAGGTCTCCGGGTCCAGGTTCTACTTCCTCACCGGCGTGGGCGCGCGACTCGAGCTGGCACTGCTGCAGATGGCGATGGACAAGGCCGTGGCCGCCGGCTTCACGGCGATGATCACACCGACGTTGGTGCGGCCGGAGGTGATGCAGGGCACCGGCTTCCTCGGTGCGCACGCCGAGGAGGTGTACCGGCTGGAGGCGGACGACCTCTACCTCGTCGGGACGTCGGAGGTGCCGCTGGCCGGGTACCACGCCGACGAGATCCTCGACCTGTCGGGCGGGCCGCTGCGGTACGCGGGCTGGTCGGCGTGCTACCGGCGCGAGGCCGGCTCCCACGGGCGCGACACCCGCGGCATCATCCGCGTCCACCAGTTCCACAAGGTGGAGATGTTCGTGTACTGCCTGCCGGAGGACGCCGCAGCCGAGCACGAGCGGCTGCTGCAGTGGGAGAAGGAGATGCTGACCGCGGTCGAGGTGCCCTTCCGGGTGATCGACGTCGCGGCCGGTGACCTCGGGACGTCGGCGGCGCGCAAGTACGACTGCGAGGCGTGGGTGCCGTCCCAGGGGCGCTACCGGGAGCTGACCTCGACGTCGAACTGCACGACGTTCCAGGCCCGGCGGCTGGCGATCCGGTCCCGCGGCCAGGGCGGTGCGACGTCCCCGGTGGCGACGCTCAACGGGACGCTGGCGACGACGCGCTGGCTGGTCGCCATCCTGGAGAACCACCAGCGCCCGGACGGCTCGGTCGTCGTCCCGGCCGCCCTGCGGCCCTACCTCGGCGGTCTGGAGCTCCTCACCCCCGCCTGACCCTCCACCCCCTCGCGTCGATCAAGGAACTCCCGTCGATCAAGGAACTCCGGTCGATCTTGGTCGTTCACCAGCGACGGCGCCGGATCTGCGGCTCCAGGCCCAGCAGCTCGCCCACCCCGCGCTCCAGGCGCAGGCTGCGGCCGAGGACGTCACCGCGGTCCACGCCGACCACGAGCCAGTCGAAGTCCCGCTCGAGCTCCTTGCGGCGCGCCTCGTCGTGCGCGCGGTCTGCGGGCGACGAGTGGTGCTCCTCCCCGTCGTACTCGATCCCCACCCGCTTGTCGCGCCATCCCATGTCGATGCGGTAGACGAGCACACCGTCGACCGTCTCGATCCAGATCTGCACCTCGGGGCGGGGGAAGCCGGCGTCGATCATCCGCAGACGCGTCCAGGACTCACCGAACGACTCGGTCCGGGGCTCGCAGAGGTCGAGTACGCGGCGGGCGCGCAGGACGAACCGCTGTCCCCGCCACTCGTGCGTGAGGCGCGGCAGCAGCAGCTGGGGGTCCAGGCCGAAGCGGTGCGCGAGCGCGTCCGCCGCGGCCAGGCCCATGAACTCGGGCAGGAACCGCGCGACGTCCAGCAGGGTGCGCTCGGGCGTCGTGACGGGGACGCCGGCCACCTCGGTGACGTCGCCGGGTGGCAGGCGGTCGACGTGGCCGTGCACCCCCGGACGGCTCGGTGGCTCCCGGCCGGTCGCCACGACCGCGTGAACGGGCAGCGGCTCGGCGAGCCGGCCGGGGGCGCGGCAGTCGACGCCGTGCACCCAGGCGGCGGTCTCCCGAGCGATCGCGGCGCCGGGCGGCAGCACGCGCCCGACCGCGGTGGCGCGGACCAGCGGGTCGTCGGCGCGGCCGGAGGGCACGTAGACACCGCGTACCGGCTGGACGACGTCCCCGCGCCGGAGGAGGTCGGTGAGGTGGTGGGGAGTCAGGCCGAGGTCGCCCAGGTCGCCGCGGCCGAAGACGGGAGGAAGGTCGCGCATCCCGGCACTGTGGTCCTTTTCGCCGACCCGGCGCGGGCGTTGTCCACAGGCAAGATCGACGCGGATTCCTTGATCGACCGGAGTTCCTTGATCGACGGGGTGGGGGAGGGGGGAGGGGTGGGCGGGGGTGGGTGGGCCTGGCCGAATGGGGCGAGCCGCCCGCGGGTCAGTCGTTACGGTGGAGCGGTGACACGCCGTGCCCCGTCGTCCCTGATCGCGCTCGACGTCGACGGGACGATCATCGACCTCTACGAGCGCATGACCGACCGCGTGCGGGACGCCGTGCGTGCGGTCGCGGACGCCGGGCACGAGGTCGTCATCGCCACCGGCCGCTCCCTGCACTCGGCGCTGCCGGTGCTCGACCGGTTGGGACTGACCACCGGGTACGCCGTGGTCAGCAACGGTGCCGTGACCCTGCGCCTCGACCCGGACAGCGAGCACGGGTACGAGGTCGTGGACGTCGTCACGTTCGACCCCACGCCCGCCCTGGAGCTGCTGCGCGAGCACCTGCCGTCGGCCGCGTACGCGGTGGAGGAGCTCGACTCCGGCATCCGGCTCTTCGGGCCCTTCCCGGACGGCGAGCTGGCCGGGGAGATCACCGTCGTCCCGTTCGAGGAGCTTCTCGGCCGGCCCGCGACGCGCGTCGTCGTCCGCAGCACCGACCACACGCCCGAGGAGTTCCTCGAGCTGGTCGAGCGGATCGGCCTGCACGGCGTCAACTACGCGGTCGGCTGGACGGCCTGGCTCGACCTGGCACCCGAGGGCGTCAGCAAGGCGAGCGCGCTCGAGCAGGTGCGCCGCTGGGTCGGCGTCCCTCGCGGCGCCACGCTCGCCGTCGGCGACGGCCGCAACGACCTGGAGATGCTGCAGTGGGCGGCACGGTCCGTGGCGATGGGCCAGGCGCCCGAGGAGGTCAAGGAGGTCGCGGACGAGGTCACCGGACCGGTGACCGACGACGGTCTGGCGGACGTGCTGGACTCCCTCGTCACCGAGCAGCGCGCGGCCGGCTGAGAGGCGTCATCCCGGTGAAACCGGGCGTTCACGTACGAACCGTCGACTGTCATCCCGAACGGACGTAGCGTTCCGCCCGACCCCGGACGACGGGGCCTGGCGGCGGAGGGGAGTCCCACGATGGACCGGTCGGTACGGCGGCGCTGGGCCGCGGCGATGGTCGGAGCGCTGACGATGCTGGGAGTGCTCCCGGCGGCCGCGCCCGCGGTAGCGGAGCCGGCCGGGCTGTTCTTCTCCGAGTACGTCGAGGGCAGCAGCAACAACAAGGCGCTGGAGATCTACAACGGCACGGGAGCCACGGTCGACCTGTCCGCCTACCGCGTGCAGATGTACTTCAACGGCTCTGCCGCACCCGGCCTGACCGTCTCCCTGGCCGGCAGCGTCGCCGCCGGTGACGTCTTCGTCCTCGCGCACGCGAGCGCAGCGGCGGAGGTCCTGGCCGCCGCCGACCAGACGAACGGTGCCGGCTGGTTCAACGGTGACGACGCCGTCGCGCTGGTCGCCTCCGACGGCACCGCCGTCGACGTCGTCGGGCAGGTCGGCGTCGACCCGGGCACCGAGTGGGGCACCGGCAACACCAGCACGGCCGACAACACGCTGCGGCGCAAGGCGTCCGTGACCACCGGGGACCCCGACGGCTCCGACGCGTTCGACCCGGCCGCCCAGTGGGACGGCTTCCCGCCCGATACGTTCGCCGGTCTCGGCAGCCACGGCGGCGACTCCCAGCCCGAGCCCCTCTGCGACACCGCTACCGCGACGCCGATCTCGGCCGTCCAGGGCGCCGGAGCCGCCAGCCCGGTGGAGGGCCAGACCTGCACGGTCGAGGCGGTCGTCACCGCGGTCAAGCCGGACCTGCGCGGCTTCTACGTCCAGGAGGAGGCGGCGGACGTCGACGACGACCCGGCCAGCTCCGAGGGCCTGTTCGTGTTCACCTCGGGGACGCCGAGCGGCGTCCGGCCCGGCGACGTCGTCCGCGTCACCGGCCAGGTGCAGGAGTTCTCCGGACAGACCCAGATCCGGCCCACGAGTCTCACCGTCGTCGGCACCGCCCCGCCCGTCGGGCCGACTCCGGTCACCTTCCCGCTCGAGGCCCCCGACGCCCTGGAGCGCCATGAGGGGATGCTCGTCGAGCTCAGCGACACCCTCGTCATCAGCGAGTACTTCAACTACGACCGGTTCGGCGAGGTGGTCGTCGCCAAGCCGCTCGACGGCCAGCCCCGGCTCTGGACGCCGACCGCCGTCGCGGAGCCCGGCGCCGAAGCCACCGCGCTGGCCGCGCAGTACGCCACGCGCCGCATCGTCATCGACGACTCCAGCAGCCGGCAGAACCCGTCGGTGCTGCCGCACCCGGGCAACGGCCAGCCGTTCTCGCTGGACAACCGGTTCCGCGGCGGCGACACGGTCACCGGCGTCGCCGGCGTCCTGGACCACACGTTCGGCGCCTACCGGGTGCAGCCGACGCGGTACGGCGACTACGCCGCGGTGAACCCGCGCCCGGCGGCACCCGAGGTCGGCGGCAGCGTCACCGTGGCCAGCTTCAACGTGCTCAACTACTTCCTGA
>JBMOMI010000267.1:0-5146 GCA_049325235.1 Actinomycetota bacterium
TCGCTCGGCACCGCGTGGACTCCGAGCCCGGGCAGCGCGGCCACGATGCGGTCGCGCTGCGCCTTGGTCGCCTCCACCGTGGCGAGCAGCGCGGGGGCGTGGGCGAGCGCGGCGCGGGCCGCGGCCTGCGTGAGCGACGACAGGTGGTACGGCAGCCGCACGAGGCGCAGCGCGTCGGTGAGCGCGGGGTCGGCGGCCAGGTACCCGACCCGGGCACCGGCGAGCGTGAACGCCTTGCTCATGGTCCGGGTCACCGCCAGCCGGGGCCGGCCGGGCAGCAGGGACAGCGCCGACGGCGTCCCGGGCCGGGCGTACTCGGCGTACGCCTCGTCGACGACGACGATCCCGGACGTCGCGGCGTACGCGGCCTCGACGACGTCGAGGTGCAGCGCGGTGCCGGTGGGGTTGTTCGGTGAGCAGAGGAACACGACGTCCGGCGCCGCGGCGCGGACCTGCTCGGCGACGTGGCCGGCGTCCAGGTCGAAGTCGGCGTCGCGGACGCCGTCCACCCACGCGGTGCCCGTGCCGGCGCTGATGATCGGGTGCATCGAGTAGGACGGCGTGAAGCCGAGCGCGCGCCGGCCGGGACCTCCGAAGGCCTGCAGCAGGTGCTGCAGCACCTCGTTCGAGCCGTTGCCGGCCCAGACCTGCCCGGGCGCCAGGTCGTGCCCGAGGTAGGCGGCGAGGTCGGCGCGCAGCGCGGTGAACTCGCGGTCCGGGTACCGGTTGAGGTGCCGGACCTCGCGCGCGACGGCCTCGACGACCGCGAGCGCGACCTCCTCGGGCACGTCGTAGGAGCTCTCGTTGGTGTTCAGCCGCACCGGCACGTCGAGCTGCGGCGCTCCGTACGGCGTCCGGCCGCGCAGGTCGTCGCGCAGCGGCAGGGCGTCGAGGGTGCTCACCGGGGGATTCTAGGAACCGTGCCTCCTTCCGCCGCACACCGCATGTTCGTCGCCGTGGTCCCCCCGGCGGAGGTGCTGACGCATCTCGACGCGGCCCTGGCGACGCACCGCAGCCAGCCGGGGACGCCGCGGTGGACCCCGGCCGAGCACTGGCACCTCACCCTGGCGTTCCTGCCGGCCGTGCCCGCCGAGCGGGTCGACGAGCTGGTCGAGCGGCTCGGTCGTGCGGCGTCCCGGGGGACGGCGCTCACGGCCACGGTGGTGGGTGTCGGCGCCTTCCCCCGCCCGACGTACGCGAGGGTGCTGTGGGCGGGCGTGCAGGTGGACGGCGACGGCCTGCGCCGGCTCGCCAGCGCGGCGCGGGCGGCGGCCCGACGGACCGGTGTCGAGGTCGCCGAGGGCCCGTTCACGCCGCACCTGACCGTCGCCCGCCTGCCGCGGGCCGGGGACGCGACGCTCTGGCTACAGGCCCTGGACGGCTACCGCGGGCCGACGTGGACCGTCGACGAGATCCGCCTCGTCGCCTCCCGCCTCGGGCAGGGGGACGCGGGCCGTCCCCGCTACGAGACCGTCGCCGCCCTGCCGCTGCAGCCGGGGTGACCGGCGGCGGGACGAACGTCCCGTGGCGCAGTCCGTGCGGCGCGCGCTTCACTGAGCGCATGACCGAGCAGAGGGATCCCAAGCAGGCGTGGAGCGAGGCGGGCGAGCGGCTGAACGCCCTGGGCCTGAAGCTGAAGCTGCACTTCGAGCAGGCCAGCGGCTCCGGCGCCGAGACCGAGCGGGAAGAGGTGGCGTCGGCGGTGGAGCGGCTCACCGAGGTGGTGCGCGAGGCGTTCGACGCGGTCGGCCGGGCCGCCAAGGACCCGGCGGTGCGGGACGACGTCAAGGGCGTCGGCGAGGCGCTCGGGTCGGCGCTGTCGGTGTCGCTGTCGGAGTTCAGGCGCGGCGCAGGACGCTGACCGCGAAGTCGGCGCCGTCGTGCCACGCCACGAGGTCCCACGTGGCGAACCGGTGCTCGACGCGCAGGCCGGCCTCGGCGACCGCGGCGTCGAAGTCCGCCAGGGACAGCGCACGGTTGGTGTGGAAGCCGACGAGCACCGGGCCGCCGGGCACGACGTGGGCGGCGACCCGGCGCAGCACCTCCGCCTCGGTGCCCGGGGCGAGGAAGACCATGACGTTGCCGGCGAGCACGGCGGCGTCGAACGGCTCGGTCTGGCCGGACGCCGCCAGGTCGAGGTGGGCGAGGTCTCCGACGAGCCACGTGGGGCCCGGGTGGTCGTGCCGGGCCGCCTCGACGAGCACCGGGTCGACGTCCACGCCGACGACCGTGTGACCGCGGGCGTGCAGGGCCGCGCCGACCCGGCCGGGCCCGCAGCCGGCGTCCAGGACCCGCGCGCCGCGCGGCACCATCGCGTCGACCAGCCGGGCCTCGCCCTCGAGGTCTGCCCCCTCGGCGGCCATCCGCCGGAACCGCTCGACGTACCAGTCGGAGTGGCCCTCGGCGGTGTCGGTCTCCCAGCGCGTGGGACGCCGCGCGCCGGCGTCGCCGGTCCGGCCGCTCACCGGTCGAAGCGGACCCGGACGGCGGCCCCGTGGGCGGGCAGGTCCTCGGCGTCGGCCAGGGCGAGCACGTGGGGCGCGACGTCCCGCAGCGCCTGCTCGGTGTAGTCCACGACGTGGATGCCGCGCAGGAACGTCTGGACGCTCAGCCCGCTGGAGTGGCAGGCGCACCCACCGGTCGGCAGGACGTGGTTGGAGCCGGCCGCGTAGTCCCCCAGGGACACCGGCGCGAACGGCCCGACGAAGATGGCGCCGGCGTTGCGCACCCGCCGCGCCCGCTCCGCGGCGTCGACGGTCTGGATCTCCAGGTGCTCGGCGGCGTAGGCGTCGACGACCTCCATGCCGGCGTCCAGGTCGTCGACGAGCACGGTGGCGGACTGGACGCCGGACAGCGCCGTGCGGATCCGCTCGGTGTGCTTGGTGGCGGCGACCTGGCGGGCCAGCTCGGCGTCGACCGCGTCGGCGAGCGCCACCGAGTCGGTGACCAGGACGGCGGCCGCCATCGTGTCGTGCTCGGCCTGGCTGACCAGGTCGGCCGCCACGTTGGCCGGGTCGGCGGAGTCGTCGGCGAGCACCAGGATCTCGGTCGGCCCCGCCTCGGAGTCGATGCCGACGACGCCCTTGACGAGCCGCTTCGCCGCGGCGACCCAGATGTTCCCCGGCCCGGTGACGATGTCGACCGGCGCGCACTCGCCGGCGCCGTAGGCGAACATCGCGATCGCCTGGGCTCCGCCGACGGCGTAGACCTCCTCCACACCGAGCAGCGCGCAGGCGGCCAGGATCGTCGGGTGCGGCAGCCCGCCGAACTCTCTCTGCGGCGGGCTGGCGACGACCAGCTGCTCGACCCCGGCCTCCTGCGCCGGGACGACGTTCATCACGACGCTGCTCGGGTAGACGGCCTGGCCGCCGGGCACGTACAGCCCGACCCGCTCGACCGGCACCCACCGCTCGGTGACGGTCCCGCCGTCCACCACGCGCGTGGTGTGGTCCTCGCGGCGCTGGTCCCGGTGCACCAGCCGGGCTCGCCGGACCGACTCCTCGAGCGCGGCGCGCACCGCCGGGTCGAGGCGGGCCAGCGCCTCGGTGAGGGCGGCGGCGGGCACGCGCAGGTCGGGCACGCGGACGCCGTCGAAGCGCTCACCGAGCTCGCGCACCGCCTCGGCGCCGCGGGTGCGGACGTCCTCGCAGATCGGCCGGACCCGCTCGAGCGCCGCCTCGACGTCGAGCTCGGCCCGCGGGACGACGCCCCGCAGCTCGCGGGCGCGCAGGCGCTGACCGCGCAGGTCCATCCGTCGCATCACCGGTCCAGGGTAGGACGCGCGGCGCGGGACGTACGCTCGCGGATGTGCAGCAGCTGCCGCTGTTCCCGCTCGGCACCGTGCTGGTGCCCGGCCTGGTGCTGCCGCTGCACGTGTTCGAGCCGCGGTACCGCGACCTGGTCGCCGACCTGCTGACCCGCCCCGAGGGGGAGCGGGCGTTCGGCGTCGTCGCGATCAAGGAGGGGCACGAGGTGGGCCGCGACGGCGTGCGCGCGCTGTACGGCGTCGGCTGCACGGCGGTCGTGCAGGACGTCACGGCGTACGACGACGGCCGCTACGACCTGGTGACCACCGGGTCCGGCCGGTTCCGCCTCGACCGCCTGGACGAGACGGCGGGCACGCCGTACCTGACCGGGTGGGTGACGCCGCTGCCGGAGTCCGACGGCGAGGACGTCGACGTGCCGGCGCTGGCGCGGCAGGTCGGCCTGGCGTTCGCGGCCTACCGCGAGCGTCTCGGGGCACCCCAGACCGGGCTGCCGGCCTCCCCGCGCGTGCTGTCGTACCTGGTCGCCGCGGCGATGGTGCTCGACCTGGCGGACCGCCAGGCGCTGCTCGAGCAGCCGGACACCGCGCGCCGGCTGGTCGCCGAGCGGCACCTCCTGCACCGGGAGCGGCTCCTCCTCGACGTCCTGCGGGCCGTGCCGGCCCCGCAGCTCGTGCGGACGGCGGTGAGCCCGAACTGAGCCGCAGGTCCGGGCGCGGCGCCCAGGCGCCGTCCACGCCGGCGACCGCGGCGCTGGCGCGAGCCGGCGTCCCCCACACCGTGCACGCCTACGAGCACGACCCGGCGGCCGTGGCTGCGGGGCTGGCGTACGGGGTGGAGGCGGCCAGGGCCCTGGGCGTCGACCCGGCGTCGGTGTTCAAGACGCTGCTGGCGGTGGTGGACGGCGCGCCGACGGTGGCCGTCGTGCCGGTCGAGGCGCGCCTGGACCTCAAGGCGCTGGCCGCCGCCGTCGGCGGGAAGCGGGCGGAGATGGCCGACCCGGCGGTGGCCGAACGGGTCACCGGCTACGTCGTCGGCGGCATCAGCCCGCTCGGCCAGCGCCGGTCGCTGCCCACGGTGGTCGACTCCTCAGCGGTCGCCCGGCCCACCGTGCTCGTCAGCGCGGGCCGTCGGGGTCTGGACGTCGAGCTCGCGCCGGCCGACCTGGTGCGGCTCACCGGTGCCGTCGTCGCCCCGGTCGCCCGCTGCTGAGGCTCCCGGAGCCGACAGGCCGGTGGCCAGCAGCCCGGCGAAGAGCACGGCGGCGAGGGTGGCCGGCCACACCCCGAGGACGCCGTAGGCGTGCAGCTGCAGCGGCGGGCGCAGCACGGCGCGGCCCGCCTCCTGCTGGACGTCGACGGGTGGCGGGCCGAGCAGGACGC
>JBMOMI010000268.1:0-5123 GCA_049325235.1 Actinomycetota bacterium
GAGAACAGGTACGCGTGGTGCACCCGCTCGCTGCGCAGCGCCTGCATCAGCGGCTCGGTGACGTGCTCCTGGCCGATGACGTCGGCAAACGTGTCCGGTCGGTAGCGGCGGTAGAGGGCGGTGGACACGCGACGACCCTAGCCGTCGCGGCGGACAGTCCGGCAGCCACGCGAAGGACCCCCCGCGCACCCGCCAGAGCCCGCCTGCCCTTGCTGCCTTCCGGCCCTGGGGGAGTTCAGCGGGATGACGCCACGCGAGGGGTCTGCGCCCCACTGTACCTGCGGCGTCGGGGACGTCTGGGCGGGCCCCGTGCGGCGGCCCGTGACCGGGGCGGATCAGGCGACATCCGTGTCGTCCCGACGACACGGATGTCGTGTGATCGTCGGGGCTGGTGCCTTCGGAGATGGATCAGATGGCATCGGCGTCGTCGGGGGAACCCTGCGACCCACCTGATCACTACGAAGAGGTGATCAGGTGACGACGCGCTCAGTCAGGGGAGCCGCGGCGCTCCGCTAAGGTGTGCGGCGGAGGATTCGCCTAGTGGCCTAGGGCGCACGCTTGGAAAGCGTGTTGGGCGCAAGCCCTCGGGGGTTCGAATCCCCCATCCTCCGCCCAGGTGAGCGAGCGCCGTGCGTCCGTGGTTCCGGCTGCGGCAACGGCCAGAACCACGGACGCAAGAGCGCCCAACCCCTTCGGATCCCCGCCCCACGTGCCGATGACCCTCCGAACAGCGTCACGTGGGGGTCCAGGTGCGAGGACGGCGAGCAGGCGCCGCGGCGATCGCCGCCGGACTGTCGTTCGCCCTCGTCGTGGCGACCGCCCCGCTGGGCCACGTCGGCATGCTCGTCCTCGACAACGGCGGCCAGCTGGCCGCCGCGACCCTGGCCGCCGCGGCGTGTGCCCGTGCCGCCTCCCGTACCGAGCGGCGCCGCCGCCGGGCGTGGTGGTGGCTGGCCGCGGGCACCGGGTCGTGGGCGGCAGGCCAGGCCGTCTGGACGTGGTACGAGCTGGTGGCCGGCCGGGAGGTGCCGTTCCCGTCCCTGGCGGACGTCGGCTTCCTCGCCTTCCCGCTGGCCTCGGCGGGCGGCCTGCTCGCCTGGCTGTACGCCGACCGGACCGCCCGTCACCGGGTCCGCGACCTGCTGGACGGCCTCCTCGTCGCCGGGTCGCTGCTGCTCGTCTCGTGGGTCACCACGCTGTCGGTCGTCCACGCCGCGGGGGCGACCAGCCGGTTCGCCCTCGTGCTGGCCATGGCCTACCCGGTGGGGGACGTCGTCCTGGCGACTCTCGTGCTGCTCACGGTGTCGCGGTCCCCGGCGGCCCAGCAGGGCACCTTGTGGCTGCTCGCGGCCGGCCTCGGCTCGCTGTCCGTCGCGGACAGCGCCTACGTCTACCTGACCACCGCGGGCGACTACAGCACCGGCAACGCGATCAGCGCCGGGTGGGTGACCGGCTTCCTGTTCATCGCGGCGGCTGCCCGGTCCGCGCCCGTCGCCCCGGCCGTGCCCCTGCAGCGGGGTCAGGGCGACGTGGAGGGGCAGCCCAGCTGGTTCCGGCTGGCGCTGCCCTACGTGCCGCTGGTGATCGCCGCACTCACCGTGCTGGGCACGGTGCAGCAGGGACGTCACCCGTCCTTCGCCGAGACGGCGGCGGCGATGGCGCTGCTCGCCGTCGTGCTGCTGCGCCAGTTCCTCGTGCTCGCCGACAACTACGCGCTGGTCGAGCGACTGCGGCAGCGGGAGCTGCAGCTGGCGCACCAGGCGTACCACGACCCGCTGACCGGTCTGGCCAACCGGGCCCTGTTCATGGAGCGCGTCGACCAGCTCGTCGCCTGGCACGCGCGCGACGGCCGCGGCGGCGTGATCGTGTTCTGCGACCTCGACGACTTCAAGATCGTCAACGACACGCTCGGGCACCCTGCCGGGGACGCGTTCCTCGTGCAGGTCGCGGCGCGGCTGCGCTCCAGTGTCCGGGCGACGGACACCGTCGCGAGGCTGGGAGGTGACGAGTTCGCCGTCCTGGCCGAGGCGCCGCACGACCCGGCCGAGGGCATCGCGGAGCGCATCGCGCAGTCCCTCGGTGTGCCGGTCGCGCTCGGCGCGGATCTCGTGCCGTGCACCGCGAGCGTCGGGGTCGCGGTGCTGCCGACCCGCGAACCCGGCCGGGTCGACGGCTCCCGGCTGCTGGCGGCCGCCGACCGGGCGATGTACGAGGCGAAGTCCGGCGGCAAGGGCCGGCACATGGTCGCCGAGGCGCCGCTGGCGGCCGAGCACTGACCCGCGGCGTGGCAGCCGCTGTGGATCTCGCGCCGGTGGCACTGTCGGAGTCGAGCGGCACGCTTGCCGGCGATCGGACGACGACCGAGGAGGAGGCTCCTGCCGATGGCTACACCCCGCGACCCGGCCGGCTACTGGGCGGCGCTGGAGACCCTGGACTGCCTGACGTGCGGCAGCCCCATGCCGTTCGAGCCGGTGGACTGCGTCGACGGCCACGGCGACGACTGCCCGGACCGGGTCTGCGTCGCCTGCGGTTTCGTGGTCGTCGTCGGCCCCGCACCGTTGGCCTCGCGGGTCTCTGCCTGAGGCCGGCACCGCACCTAGACTGCCTGGCGTGATCTTCAAGGCCGTCGGGGACGGGCGTCCCTACCCGGACCACGGGCTGTCGACGCCGAAGCAGTGGGCCGAGGTCCCGCCGCGCCAGGTGCGGCTCGACGAGCTCGTCACCACGAAGCGCACCCTCGACCTCGGTTCGCTGCTCGCGGAGGACTCGACCTTCTACGGCGACCTGTTCGCGCACGTCGTCCAGTGGCGGGGCACCCTCTACCTCGAGGACGGCCTGCACCGCGCCGTCCGGGCCGCTCTCCAGCAGCGACCCGTGCTGCACGCCCGCGTCCTGGTGCTCGACCGGTAGACGCGCACGTGAACGGGGACCGACCGGAAGACCCGGGGGACGTCTGGGACGACGAGCCGGACGCCGCCACCTGGACGGACGACGACGAGCGCCGGTACCAGGAGAGACGCGCCGTCGAACGCCGAGCGGCCCGGCGCCGGCGCCTGCAGACGTCGTTCTTCGTGCTGCTCGTGCTGCTCGTCCTCGGCACCGGCACGACCGCCGCGGGTGTGTACCAAGGCTGGTGGGAGTGGCCGCCGTGGCAGGGGGACGACACCCCGACCCCCGTGCGCACGGTCGTGGTCTGCCCGACGCCGCAGATCACGGCCGCACCAGCGGAGCAGGTGACCCTGACCGTCCTCAACAGCACCGATCGCACCGGGCTGGCCGCCCAGACCGCCGAGCAGCTCCAGGCGCGGGGGTTCACCGTCGGCTCCGTCGGCAACGACGCCGCAGGGCCGATCGAGGGCAGCGCGGTGGTGCGGCACGGCCCGGAGGGGCTGCTGGCAGCGCGCACCGTGGCGGCCCAGGTGGACGGCGCCCAGCTGGTCGACGACGGCCGCGCCGGGACGGCGGTGGAGCTGTCGCTCGGCGCAGCGTTCGGCGGCCTGCGTGCGCCGGAGGAGGCCGCCGCCCTGACGCAGCCGGCCCCGGTCGAGTCCCCGGCGGGGTGCGTCGTCCCGACGCAGCAGCCCGCCCCGACGGGCTGACCGGGCGGTCTGCGGCCACACTGGGCCGGTGCGACTGCCGATCCCCGGCCCCCTCGACGTCCTGGGCGCGGCCGTGACCGTGCGCGACACCGTGAGCCGGGCGGTGGACGCCGTCGGCGCGGCGGCCGACCTCGTCCCCCGGGCCGCTCTGCTGCTGGACCGGACCGCCGCGCTCCTCGACCGCGTCGAGGCCGTCGTGGACGACGTCGAGGTGACGGTGCGCGGTGCGCAGGACGCCGTCCGCAGCGGCAGCGCCACCGCTGCCGCCGCCGCGGACCTGCTCGAGCAGACGGCCCGGACGGCGCGCGACGCCGAGACGCTCGTCGCGACGTCCGGCACGGTGCTGACCAAGGCGGACCGGGCGGTCGCCGGTGCGACCGGCGTCCTCGACCGCGTGGACCACCTGGTCTCGGAGCTGGAGCCGCTCGCGCGCCGGCTGCTGCCCTCGGCGCAGCGCTTCGCCGAGCAGCTGCACCCCAAGGAGGTCGACGCCGCGATCGCGCTGGTCGACCAGCTCCCGCGGGTGCTCGAGCACGTCGAGAGCGACGTGCTGCCGATGCTGCAGCAGCTGCAGCGCGTCGGACCCGACGTCCACCAGATCCTCGAGGTCGTGCAGGACCTGCGCGAGGCCGTCACCGGACTGCCCGGCATCGGCCTGCTGATGCGCCGCGGCGAGCGACGGGACGAGGACGACGTCAGCCCCGCTCGATGAACCGCTTGAGCCCGACCCAGTTCCGTCGCTCCCAGGAGGGGCCGACCAGGGCGAGCACGGGAGTGAGCACCCGGGCGGCACCGAGCAGCCGCATGTCCCAGTCCCAGCGCAGCCGCGTGCCGCCGCCGGCGGGCTCGCACGTGAGCGTGCCCTCGACGTCCATCACCGGGGACCGGATCGACGACCGGAGCCGCCGGGGCCGGTCGTAGTCGAGGTACTCCACCGTCATGGTGTTCGACCGCCGCATGCGGTGCGTCTCGGCGACGAACCTGGTGCCGGCGCCGACCGGGCCGGCGGTGAGCTTCTCGGCCCTGGCGATCCGCGGGTTGTAGCGCGGCTCGTTGCGCTCGTCGGCGACGACGTCGAACACGCGCTCCACCGGGGCGGCGATGGCGATCTCGCCCGCGATGCGTGTCATGGCTCCCCCTTGTCTCGTCCACTGCCAGCGTCGGCGGCGCACGTCGTCCGGGTGAAGGGCCTTCCGCCCGGTCAGCCGGCCTGGCGCTCCCGGTACCGGCGACGCGCCTCCGCGCTGGCGTGGTGCCCGGTGAGCTCGTGCGCGGTCGGGTCGTGCGCGGGGTTGACGTGGACGGCGACGTGCTCGGCGTGCGGGACGCGGTGAAGGATGTCGTGGTGCACGTGCTCGGCCACCGCGTGCGCGGCCTGCACGGTGAGGTGACCGGGAACGGCGATGTCCACCTCCGCCTCGAGCCGGTGCCCGGTCCAGCGGGCCCGGACCCGGTCGACGTGCTCGACCCCGGCGACCTGCCGGGCGACGTCCTCGATGGCCTGGACCGTGTGCTCGTCCACGC
>JBMOMI010000269.1:0-5123 GCA_049325235.1 Actinomycetota bacterium
GGCACCGGCCAGCGAGACGGCCTCGTCCTCGTCCGGGGTCTCCCCGCTGGTGCCGATCGCGCCCACGACCTCGCCGTCGAAGGCGAGCGGCATCCCGCCGGTCAGCGCCCGCGCCCCGCGCAGCGCGAGCGCGCCGAGCCGGCCCTGCGTGACCTGCTCCTCCAGCTCGCGGCTGGGCCGCACGAACACGGCGGCGGTGCGCGCCTTGTCCACGGCCACCTGGTCGCTGGCGGGCTGTGCCCCCGGGGTCCGGGTTAGCGCGAGCAGCCGCCCGGAGGCGTCGACGACGGCGATGACGACGCGGGCGCCCGCCGACGTCGCGGCGTCGCGCGCGGCCGCCAGGACCGCGTCGACAGAGGCGTCGTCGAGGACGCGGCGGGTACGGAGAACGGGCACGGGTCTCACGCTCCTGTGGTGTCGAGGGCCACGGCCCACACGGCCGTGTCCGCGGTGATGAGCAGGACGTCCCGGCCGGGGCCGCCGAACGTGAAGTTCACCGCCCCGGGGACGTCGAGGAACGCCAGCAGGTCACCCTCACCGGAGAGCACCAGGACGCCGTCGTCGCAGGACACGTAGACCCGCCCGTCGACGTCCACGGTGATGCCGTCGGGCACGCCGGGCGCCACCACGGACAGCAGCCGCCGCCCGGTCAGGTGCCTGCCGCGCACGTCGAACGCGACCACGTGGTGCGGGAGGTGGACGTCGAACGTGCCGGGGCCGGAGTTCGCGCCGGAGTCGGTGACGTACAGCACGGAGCAGTCCGGGGAGAACGTGATGCCGTTGGGCTTCGTGAAGCCGTCGGCGACGACGTCCGCCACGCCGGTCGACACGTCGAGCCGGTAGACGAAGTCACCCAGCTGCGGCGCGGGCCGGAAGCCCTGGAGGAAGCCGTAGCCGGGATCGGTGAACCAGACCGACCCGTCCCGGTGCACCGCTACGTCGTTGGGCGAGCTCAGCGGGCGACCCCGCCAGCCGTCGACCAGGACCGTGCGGTCTCCGTCGCGGCGGTCCACGCGGCTCAGGCAGGCGGGGGAGGAACGGTCACCCTGCTCGCAGACCACGAGGTGCCCGCCGGCGTCCATGGCCATCCCGTTCGGCATGACGACGGGGGCGAGGACGTCGGTCACTCGCGCCGGGTCGATCGGGAACCGGTTGCCGTCCAACCCGATTCGGCGGATCAGGCCCGGGTGGGTCGCAGACGGCACGCTGGTGACGTAGAGCGCGTCCTCGTCGGCGGCGTACACCGGCCCCTCGTGGGCGTCGGTGTCCACGACCTTGACGGGGTGGCCGACCGGCGCGACCAGGCCGGCGAGCGAGGTGCTCATCCCCGGCTCTGCGCCGGAACCCGGGCGGGTACGGCCGCGGCGAGCGTCGTCGTCCCCAGGCGGCCGGCGACGGTCTCGGCGACCCTGAGCGCGTTCGCGATGATGGTCAGCGTCGGGTTCACCGCGGTGCTCGAGACGAAGAAGCTGGAGTCGGCGACGTACACGGTGTCCAGGTCGTGCAGCTTGCAGGCGAGGTCGAGCGCCGACGACGACGGGTCGGTGCCGAAGCGGACCGTGCCGTTCTGGTGGGCGACACCGGCGATGCCGAGACGCCCGCCGACGTACGACAGGTTCTCGTACACCTCGCTGCGGCAGTGCATCGCCGACAGCAGGCTCTCGAACCGCGCCCGCAGCCGTGCGTGCGCCTCCAGGTTCGTGGGCGTGTAGCTGAGCTGGATCCCGCCGTCCGGGCCCAGGGTCACCCGGTTCTGCGGCAGGGGAAGGTCCTCGGTTGTCAGCCAGAAATCCACGGCGTGCCGGGCCAGCTCGCCGGGGTCGGGTGCGCCCGGCACGTCGAAGCCGATGAGCACGGCGTCGCTCTTGCCGAGCATCTGCATCGCCCCGAGCGGGTACGGCCAGTCGCTCATCGGGTCACCGAAGTAGAAGTCGTTGACGCCCAAGGTCTTCTGGAACTTCGTCGGGTTCGGCGTCATCGACAGCGCGATCAGCGAGGAGTTGTTGTGCATCATCAGGTGCCGCCCCACGACGCCCGAGGAGTTGCCGAGCCCGGCGGGGTGGCGGTCGCTTGCCGAGCGCAGCAGCAGCGCCGCGGAGTTGATCGCGCCGGCTGCCACGACGACGACGTCGGCCGAGTACCGCTCCCGGGCTCCGTCGCGCTCGACCTCCACACCGGTGACGCTGCGGCCGGTCGGGTCGGTGACCAGGCGGGTGACCAGGGCCCGCCGCAGTAGCGTGACGTTCGGGTGGTGCAGGGCCGGCTCGACCGCGATCACTGCGGCGTCCGCCTTGCCGTTGGTGATGCAGGCGTAGCCGTCGCACGTCGCGCAGCGGATGCACGCGGAGCGCCACGGCGCGGCCTCGTCGACGAGGATGCCGTTGGGCAGCGGGAAGGGGTGCAGGCCGGCGGCGCGCAGGTCGGCGTCGAGCTCGGCGATCCGCGGCTCGTGGGTGATCGCGGGGAACGGGTACGGGTCGCTCGCGGGCGGCTCGTCCGGGTCGCTGCCGCGCTGTCCGTGCACCTGGTACAGGCGCTCGGCGCGCGTGTACCACGGCTCCAGGTCCGCGTACGAGATCGGCCAGGCCGGCGAGATGCCGTCGACGTGCCGGATCTCACCGAAGTCGCGCTCGCGGAAGCGGAACAGGATGGCGCCGTAGACCTTCGTGTTGCCGCCGACGTAGTAGTGCTGCTTGGGCGTGAACCGTTTGCCGGTCCGCGCGTCCGTCCACTGCCCGGCGTTGGCGTACCGCTTGTCCACCCAGACGGCCCGCGAGTCCCAGTTCTCGATCTCGCGCGGGAAGAAGTCGCCCCGCTCCAGCAGCAGCACCCGCTTCCCGGTCGGGGCCAGGGCGTGCGTGACGGTCCCGCCGCCGGCGCCGGATCCGACGACGATGACGTCGTAGTGGTCGGTCATGACGGATCTCCTTGTCCGCTGGGCGGATCAGACGACGGCCAGCGGGGCGACCCACGCCCCGGTGGCACCGGCGAGCTTGGCGTGGGAGATGACGAGCAGGAACTCGTGGATGCCGAGGCGGGCGATCTCCTCCAGGCGGAGGTTCTCGACGACCACCACACCGTGGTGCGTGTTGAGGGTCTGCGGGACGACGAAGGGCTCCATCGGGTCCTCCGCCGGGACGGGACCGTAGCTCCACGTGTCGCAGCCGGTCAGGGAGACGCCGTGGTCGACGAGCCAGCTCGCCGTGCGCATCCCGGGGCCGGGCTCGCCGGACGAGTACCGCTCGTTGTCCACGCCCCACAGGCCGCCCCAGCCGGTGTGGAACAGGACGGCGTCGCCGCGACCGGGCCGCAGCCCGTCCGCGGCCAGGGCGGTCTCGGCGTCCTCGGGAGTGACGACGTCCCCGGGCTCGAGCCGTTCCACGCCCCGGTGCCGGGCGACGTCCACGAGCAGGCCCCGCGTGACCACCTGCGGGAGGGTGTCGATGCCCAGCCGGTTGGTGCCGTGCTCCTCGGCGATGTCGGCGAGCCGGTGCCCGTTGTAGGTGCGGTCGCCGACCTGCAGGTGGTTCAGGGCGTCCATGTGGGTGCCCATCTGCTGCGTGGCGGTGATCCGCTCGACGATCCAGTTGACGTCGTTGCGGCCCCAGCCGTGCAGCCCGGCGTCGGGCCGACGCTTGTTCACGTAGTGGGCGTTCGTCGTCAGGTACTGCCGGAACGTTCTTCCCGGGAACGCCGGCACGTCTGCGTGCAGCACGTGGGCGAGGTCGTAGACCCGGCCGAGCCGCACCAGCCGGGCGGCAGCGACGACGTGGTCCGGGGTGATCTCGCCCAGCGCCCCCGCCTGGTCGTCCGCACCGTAGCGCGAGGGCCACCAGGTGCTCGTCTGCTGGTCACGCAGCATCGACTGGGTCATGGCTCACTCGCTCGACCACGTAGTCCCGAAGGACGGGTAGAGGGTCAGCCCGCCGTCGACGAACAGCGTCTGCCCCGTGATATACGCCGCCTCGTCGCTGCAGAGGAACGCGGTCACGGCGGCCATCTCCTCGGCGGACCCGGCTCGCCGCATCGGGATGTGGCTCTCGACCGCCTGGCGCTTGACCGGGTCGTCGATCCAGGACCGGTTGATCGGGGTGACCGTCGCACCCGGGCCGATCGCGTTCACCCGGATCCCGCGCCCGGCGTACTCGAGCGCGAGCGTGTGCGTCAGGTTCTGCATGCCGCCCTTGGAGACGGAGTAGCCGACGAACCGGGGCTTGGGGATGACCTGATGGACGCTGGAGACGTTGACGACGACCCCGCCACGGTCGGAGTCGAGGAAGTGCCGGACGGCTCGCTGCGCGCACAGGAACGCGCCGCGCAGGTTGACGGCGAGCACGCGGTCGAAGTCGGCCACCGAGAGCTTGTCGGTGTCCTCCGCCACCTGGATGCCCGCGTTGTTGACGAGGATGTCGAGACGTCCGTACGTGTCCAGTACCCGGTCGAACATCCGGTTCACGGCGTCGGCGTCCGAGACGTCGGCGTCGACGAGGATCGGGTGGGTGCCGGCCTGGGCCATCTCCTTCATGCAGATCTCGACGCCCCGTTCGATGGTCTCCCGGGTCTCCTCGGCGCCCTCGGGGCGGCCGACGTAGTTGATGGCGACGTCGACGCCCTCCTGGCCGAGCCGGATGGCGATCGCCTGCCCGATCCCGGAACTGCCCCCGGTGACGACGGCGACCTTGCCGCGCAGACCCTCCATCAGGTGCTCCTCACTGTCGTATCCGGCTGCACTGGCGTGTCGGGCTGCGCCCGCCGCAGCCGCTGCCTGGCCGCGAGGAAGAAGGCGACGGCGCCCTGCGGCGTCCCGATCTCCTCGTGGGTGCGGTACGCCCCGAACGGGGCGTTCCAGAACGCGTCGCGCGTCGGCGGGCCGCCGTGCGGCCCGACGTACGCGTAGGGCACCGGGACGACGTCGTCACCGGGGGAGAAGCCGTAGGTGATCCCGCCGGCCTCGACGGCGAGGTCGAAGTGCTCCGGCCACAGCTGCGGGGCTGTCGGGGCGTCGTCGGCCAGGTCGCGTGCCAGCCGGCTCAGCGCCTGCGCTCCCAGGGCGTACCAGTCCGCGAGCAGGCGTGCCGCCGCCGCATCGACGTCCAGCGGGTCGTCCGGCTCGGCGGACGTGG
>JBMOMI010000270.1:0-5109 GCA_049325235.1 Actinomycetota bacterium
CCGGCCGGGCCGTCGCCGCGCGCGACCCCGGCCCGGACGCGTTCGCCCGCGCCGACGTCGACGAGGCCGCGAGGCACCTGGTGCGCGTGCTGCGGGAGGTCCGCCCGCAGGTACTCGTCACGTACGAGCCGGACGGCGGGTACGGGCACCCCGACCACGTCCAGGCGCACCGCGTCGCCGTCCGGGCGGTGGAGCTCGCGGCCGCGCCGGACGGCGCGGGGGAGCCGTGGCGGGTGCCCAAGGTCTACGAGGCGGTCCTGCCCGAGAGCCACGCTCGGCGCGTGCTGCGGGAGTCGGCGGCCGACAACCCGTTCCGGCCGGCCGATCCGGACCGTCCCCTGCCGCCGATGGTGGTGCCGGACGAGCAGGTCACCACCGTCGTCGACGCCACCCAGCAGGTCGACGCCAAGGCCGCCGCCCTGCGAGCCCACGCCACGCAGGTGACGGTCGAGGGCGGCTTCTTCGCCCTCAGCCACGGCGTGGGTCAGCCGATCTCGGGCGTGGAGTTCTTCCGGCTGCGCAGCGGCACCGCGCTGCCCGACGCCGGTCGTGGCGACGGCCGCGAGTCGGACCTGTTCGCGGGGGTCTAGGAGGCTCGTCACCCTCGGTCACCGGCTGCGCCGTGTGGGTGAGACGGCATTGCGCTGGGCGGGTGAGGTCGCCGTGACACGCCGCGGGCAGCAGGGTCAACTGAGTGTGACCGGCTGCGCCGCGGGGAACCCCTGCCGGCACACAGCCACACCGAGAGGGGACCGCCGTGACCGTCGCTGCCTCCACCCCGCCCCGGTCGGTCCGGGACACCGCCGACGTCGGGCGGACCCGTGAGCGCGCGCGGCAGCGGCGCCTGGGCCGGGTCGCGTTCCTGCTGGCCCCGGTCGCGGTCTTCCTGTGGTGGCGCCTGCTCGCCGGTGACCCGGTGGGCTGGCCGTCGGTGCCGGCGGTGGACCCGCTCTACCTCATGGCCGGCCTCTTCTTCGTCGTCCTCGTCGTCGTCCTGCTCGGCACCACCGTGGTCGCCGGCCGCTCGCCGCACGTCACCTACCGGCCCGAGCAGATCGACGTCCGGATGGACGACGTCAAGGGCCTGGCCCCGGTGAAGGAGGACGTCCAGCGGTCGCTGGACCTGTTCCTCGCCGGGCGCACCTTCCGGCGGGACATGGGCGGGACGCCGCGCCGCGGGCTGCTGTTCGAGGGCTCGCCGGGCACCGGCAAGACGCACATAGCCAAGGCGATGGCGGCCGAGGCCGGAGTGCCGTTCCTGTTCGTGTCCGGCACGTCGTTCCAGTCGATGTACTACGGGGCCACGGCGCGCAAGATCCGGGCGTACTTCAAGGCGCTGCGCAAGGCCGCTCGCAGCGAGGGTGGCGCGATCGGGTTCATCGAGGAGATCGACGCGATCGCCACGGTGCGCGGCGGGCTGAACACCACCGCCGCCCCGGCGGGGCTGGCGCCGGCACTGACCGCCTGCGGCGGGCTCGAGGGCCTGCCGACGCTCGGCCTGGCCCCGGCCGGGACGACGCAGGTGCACCGGGTCGTCAGCGAGGGCGTCGGCGGGGTGGTCAACGAGCTGCTCGTGCAGATGCAGTCGTTCGACGAGCCGACGGGCTGGCAGAAGCTGCGGTCACGGGCGACCGACGCGGTCAACCTGCTGCTGCCGGCCGCGCGGCAGATCCCGAGGCCGCGCCCCGAGCCGGTCGACGTCCTGATCATCGCGGCGACGAACCGGGCGGACAGCCTGGACCCGGCGCTGCTGCGGCCCGGCCGGTTCGACCGCCGGCTCTCGTTCGACCTGCCCGACAAGCGCGGCCGGCGCGAGATCATCGACCACTTCCTGGCCCGCAAGGCGCACGAGCAGCAGCTCGACACCGACGAGCGCCGCGACGCGCTCGCCGGTGTGACCCAGGGGTACAGCCCGGTGATGATCGAGCACCTCATGGACGAGGCGCTCGTCAACGCCGTGCGGCGCGGGGCGCCGGCGATGAGCTGGGAGGACCTCGAGCACGCGCGGCTCGTCGTCGAGGTGGGGTTGGGGCAGCCGGTCGGCTACACCGACCACGAGAAGCGCCTGATCGCGACGCACGAGGCCGGCCACGCGACCGTCGCGCACCTGGTCGCCCCGCACCGGCGCCTGGAGATCCTCACGATCGTCAAGCGGGCCAGCGCGCTCGGGCTGCTGGCCCACGGCGACGCGGACGACGTGTACACGCGCTCCCGGAGCGAGCTGCTCGGGCTGATCCGGATCGCGTTCGGCGGTCAGGTCGCCGAGGAGCTGTTCTTCGGCGACGTCTCCACCGGCCCGAGCGGCGACCTGCACTACGCGACCAACGTGGCGGCCCAGATGGTCGGTGCCGCCGGGATGTGCGACACCCTCGTGTCGTTCGCGGCGATCGAGACCAGCGGGCTGTCGGGAGCCAACCTCGTCGCCCGGGTGCTCGGCGACACCGAGGGACGACGCATGGTCGAGGACCTGCTCCGGGAGCAGAAGGAGTACGTCCGCGAGCTGCTGGCCCAGCACCGGCACCTGGTCGAGGCGTTGCGCGACGCCCTGCTGGAGCGGCACGAGCTCATCGGCCACCAGATCACCGACGTCCTGGCAGCCGCTCGCCGGCCCGCCGACGAGGTGGTCGACCTCACGGCGCTGGAGGCCCGCCGGCCGCTGCCCTGAGGCCGCGCCCGCGTACGCTGAGGCGATGCGCTGGTCGCTCGTCGCAGCTCGGGCTGCCGCCGAGGCTGCCCGGTGAGCCAGCACGCCCTGGTCGGGGAGGGGGCCGAGCCCTCGCCGCCGGACGTCGCGCTGTTCCGGCGCGCGGTGGGCCGGTTCGCCACCGGGGTGTGCGTGGTCTCGACGTTCGCCGGCGGCCGGGACCACGCGATGACCGCCAACGCGTTCGCGTCGGTGTCGCTCGACCCGCTGCTCGTGCTGGTCTGCGTGGAGGAGGACTCCCGCTTCCACGACGCGGTGCTGGACGCCGGGGTGTGGGGCGTCAGCGTGCTCGACGAGCGGGCCCGCGGGACGGCGGAGTGGCTGGCGACGCCGGGGCGTCCCCTGGTCGGCCAGCTCGACCCCGTGCCGCACCACCGCGGACCGGTGACCGGCGTCGCGCTCGTGGACACCTCGCTGGCGACGCTGGAGGTCCGCACGACCGACGTCCACCCTGCCGGCGACCACGTCATCGTCGTCGGGCAGGTGCTCGCCGTGGAGCTGGCACCGGACGGGCACGGCCCGCTGGTCTACCACCGCAGCTCCTACCGCTCGCTGCGCTGAGCGGCCCTTACCATGGGACGGCCTGCCCAGCCCGACGAGTCGCCCCGGACCACTGGCAGGTCCCCCGGGGGAGGAGCCAGCCTGTGATCACGGACGACATGCGGACGACGCTGCCCGCACCCTCGCGCGCGCGGAGCCGCTGGGCCTGGACGGCGCTGGCCGTCCTGGTGCTCGGCGTCGCCTACACCGCCGCGGCCTGGGCCCTGTCGGGACGGGTGCCGGCCGGGGTCGAGGTCGCCGGGGTGCAGATCGGGCACATGACCCGGGACGCGGCGGTCGAGCGACTGGAGCGACGGCTCGAGCAGGACGCCACCTCCCCGGTGCCGGTGAGGGTCGGGTCCGCGGAGGCCGACATCGACCCCGCCGCCGCGGGTCTGGAGGTGGACCTCGCCGGCACCGTCGACGACCTCGTGGGCTTCAGCCTCGACCCGCGGCAGGTGTGGCGGCACGTCGCCGGCGACAGCCGCGTCGACCCGCGCACCGAGGTGGACGACGCGGCGCTGGCGGCCGTGGTGGACGGCCTCGCCGAGCAGGTGAGGTCCGAGGTCGTCGAGGGCGGCATCGCGTTCGAGGACGGACAGCCGGTGGCCACCGAGGCCGTCGAGGGTCGGGTGCTCGACACCGACGCGGCGGCAGACGTGCTGGCCGAGGACTGGTTCAGCGGCAGCCGGCCGCTGGAGCTGCCGGCGGACATCACCGCGCCGAAGGTCGACACCGACGCGGTGAACGCCGCCATGGACTCCTTCGCCGTCCCGGCGACGTCCGGGCCGCTGACCGTGACCGTCGGCGACCGGCAGGTGCAGCTCGAGCCGGCGGCGTTCGCCCCGGCCCTGTCGTTCGAGGCCGTCGACGGCCGCCTCGAGCCGCGCGTCGACGGTGAGGTGCTCAAGACCGCCGCGCTCGGCGCGGACGGCGAGCTGGTCACCGCCCCCAAGGACGCCACGGTGCGGATCGAGAACGGCACGCCCGTCGTCGTCCCGGGGGAGAACGGGACGACGATCGACCCGGCGCAGCTGGCGGCGGCCGCACTGCCCGCGCTGACGGCACCCGAGCGCACGGTTGCTGTCGAGCCGGTGGTGGCCGAGCCGGAACGCACCACCGAGGAGGTGCAGGCCCTCGGCATCACGCAGGTGGTCTCGGAGTTCGCCACCACCCACACCGCCGACCCCGGCCGCACCGAGAACCTCCAGATCGCGGCGCGGACCGTCAACGGCACGCTGCTGCTGCCCGGGGAGACGTTCAGCCTCAACGGCGTGCTCGGCCAGCGGACCACGGCGAAGGGGTACAACGAGGCCGGCGTGATCATGAACGGCCGGCTCACCGAGGGCGTCGGCGGCGGCGTGTCGCAGATGGCCACCACGCTGTTCAACGGCATGTTCTTCGCCGGCCTGGAGGACGTGGAGCACAAGCCGCACTCGTTCTACATCTCCCGCTACCCGGAGGGGCGGGAGGCGACGGTGAACTGGCCGAACGTCGACCTGAAGTTCCGCAACAACACGCCGTACGGCGTCCTGATCGAGACGTGGGTCGGCGGCGGGCAGGTGCACACCCGGTTCTGGAGCACCAAGGTGTGGGACGAGGTCCGCGCCACCAAGTCCGAGCGCCGCAACGTCAAGCCGCCGCAGACCATCCGGGACAGCGGCCCGGACTGCGTGACGCAGTCGCCGAACCCCGGCTTCGACGTCACGGTGACGCGGCAGCTGATCAAGGGCGGGGCGGTCCAGGGCACCGACACGTTCCGGACGCGCTACATCCCGCAGGACGAGGTCATCTGCGGCTGACCCACCCGTGATCGAGTGTGAGCCCGGCGGGCAACCCGCCCGGCGTGCCGCCCGCCGGACTCA
>JBMOMI010000271.1:0-5093 GCA_049325235.1 Actinomycetota bacterium
CCTCCGCCACGGCACACCGCACCCCGGCGACCACGTCGCCCGGGTGCGGAGCCATCGCCTCGGCCATGACTCGAACATACGTCGCACCACCGACAGTCCGCTGTCGTCGTCCACAGGCCGGCGACTGCGGTGCCACTCACTGGGCGACGTCCACGGGTGCTGGTGCTGCTGATCTACCCCCTGTTCGACGACGGGGCCTCAGCACCGCCGTCACCGTCGTCCACACCCAGACGGGTCGTCCGCGAGAGACGCCGCAGCTAAGCATGGAGCAGATCGAGCGGATTGCTCCTTCTGATGACCTCGCGCAGCGCCGTGACGCACGGCCCAAGGTGGCGGGATTCCATGATCACCGCAGGGAAGGGCGGTCGACGTCCGCGCCGTCGCCGACGTCTCCGCACTCGACGAGCGCGACGTCCCTGGCGGCCAGGTAGTCCCGCGCGCCGCGGTCGCCACGGGCCACCGAGCGCACGCCGGGCCAGTGGTCGCGGCCGATGAGCACCGGGTGGCCCGGCTGGCCGGTGTAGACGGCCTGCGCCAGCGCCGCCCGCGGGTCACGCCCTGCTGAGGCGACCAGACGCGAGACGGCCGCAGCCGTCAGGCCCGGAGTGTCGACGAGCGCGACGAGGACGGCGTCCGGGGCCGGTTCCAGCACCGCCGCAGCGTCCAGGCCGGCGCGCAACGAGGCGCCCATGCCCTCGGCCCAGTCCGCGGCCACGACGACGAGCGTGCCGGCCGGGACCAGCACGCGAGCCTCGTCGGCGGCCGCGCCCAGGACGACGACGACCGGCGCGCAGCCGCCGTCACCGAGAGCCCGCACCCGGTCGGCGAGCCACCCCGGCACGAGCGCCTTCGGCCCGCCGAAGCGGCGTCCCTCCCCCGCCGCCAGCACCAGCCCGGCGACGCGCGTCATCGCGGGGTCCCGGACACGGCGCGCATCGCGAGCGGCCACCACCAGGAGTGCTCGGCTCGCGGCCGGACCCGGTCGAGGGCGACCAGCCTGTCGTCGTCGTGACACAGGGCAACGTGCAGGACCGCCTCGTACCGCCAGCTCCGGGCGTCCCCGTCGGCAGGCCGGAACCGCCGGTAGCCCACCGGGACGACGCCCGGTGCGCCGACCTCCACCCCGGCCGCCTCGTGCAGGACGCGGAGGGCGCATGCCGGCACGGTCTCTCCGGCGCGCCGCGGCCCGCCCGGCACGTCGGCGGCCGGGACGAGCAGCCGGTCGCCGGCGGTGGCCACGACCCAGGCGCCCGACGTCGCGTCGGTGGGCGTCCACCGGGAGGAGTGGACGACGTCCACCTGCTCCGCGCCGTCCCGGACGCTGGAGAGCACCCGCTCACCGCGGAGCTTGGGCACCCGCAGCCCGGCGGCGACGAGCCGGGCCAGCAGCTCTCGGGAGGACGCCGGCTCGGCGCCGGCGTCCACCAGCGCGGCGTACCGCTCGGCGGGGACGTCGTAGTGGTCGCCCTCGAACCCGCGCTCGGGCACGCCCGCCGCGGCCGCGAACGCGTGCAGCTCGGCCAGCGCCGTGTCGCTCACCAGGTGCGACCACAGCCGGCCGTGCGCCGGCCAGGCGGGCGGGTCGATGAGCACGGCCACGGCGTCGACCCTATGCGCCGCAGCGGGCGCTCGCCGCCGCCCCCGTTGCTCGGCCGGGCTACCGGCCGGCGCGGTTCCGGGCGGCCCCGGCGGTGGTTTCGGCGAGCAACGGTGGCCAGGGCGAGCAACGATCGCGGCGCACGACGCGACGAGGGGCGGCACCCGGTGGTCCGGGTGCCGCCCCTGTCGTTGCGTCAGGCGCGGATCAGAAGTCCATGCCGCCCATGTCGCCACCGGCCGGGGCAGCCGGGGTCTTCTCCGGCTTCTCGGCGATGACGGCCTCGGTCGTCAGGAACAGCGCCGCGATGGACGCGGCGTTCTGCAGCGCCGAGCGGGTCACCTTCGCCGGGTCGATGATCCCGGCGGCGACCATGTCGACGTACTCGCCCGTGGCGGCGTTGAGGCCGTGACCGCCCTCCAGGCCGCGGACCTTCTCCGCCACGACGCCGCCCTCGAGACCGGCGTTGACCGCGATCTGCTTGAGCGGGGCCTCGATGGCGACCTTGACGATGTTCGCGCCGGTCGCCTCGTCGCCGGCCAGCTCGAGCTTGTCGAACGCGGACTTGCCGGCCTGCAGCAGGGCCACGCCACCACCGGCGACGATGCCCTCCTCGACGGCGGCCTTCGCGTTGCGGACCGCGTCCTCGATGCGGTGCTTGCGCTCCTTGAGCTCGACCTCGGTGGCCGCGCCGGCCTTGATGACGGCCACGCCGCCAGCCAGCTTGGCGAGGCGCTCCTGGAGCTTCTCGCGGTCGTAGTCGGAGTCGCTCTTCTCGATCTCGGCGCGGATCTGGTTGACCCGGCCGGCGATCTGGTCGGCGTCCCCGGCGCCCTCGACGATCGTCGTCTCGTCCTTGGTGACGACGACCTTGCGGGCGCGGCCGAGCAGGTCGAGCCCGGTGTTCTCGAGCTTGAGGCCGACCTCCTCGGAGATGACCTGGCCGCCGGTGAGGATCGCGATGTCCTGCAGCATCGCCTTGCGGCGGTCACCGAAGCCGGGGGCCTTGACGGCGACCGACTTGAAGATGCCGCGAATCTTGTTGACCACGAGGGTCGCGAGGGCCTCGCCCTCGACGTCCTCGGCGATGATCGCCAGCGGCTTGCCGGACTGGGTGACCTTCTCCAGCAGCGGCAGCAGGTCCTTGATCGAGGAGACCTTGGAGTTGACCACGAGGATGTACGGGTCCTCGAGGACGGCCTCCATGCGCTCGGCGTCGGTCACGAAGTACGGGGAGATGTAGCCCTTGTCGAAGCGCATGCCCTCGGTGAGCTCGAGCTCCAGGCCGAAGGTGTTGGACTCCTCGACGGTGATGACGCCTTCCTTGCCGACCTTGTCCATCGCCTCGGCGATGAGCTCGCCGATCTGCGGGTCGGCGGCGGAGATCGACGCGGTCGCGGCGATCTGCTCCTTGGTCTCGACCTCCTTGGCGGAGTTGAGCAGCTGCTCCGAGACCGCCTCGACGGCCTTCTCGATGCCCTTCTTCAGCGCCATCGGGTTCGCGCCGGCGGCCACGTTGCGCAGGCCCTCGCGGACCATCGCCTGAGCCAGCACGGTCGCGGTGGTGGTGCCGTCGCCAGCGACGTCGTCCGTCTTCTTGGCGACCTCCTTGACGAGCTCGGCACCGATCTTCTCGTAGGGGTCCTCGAGCTCGATCTCCTTGGCGATGCTCACACCATCGTTGGTGATGGTGGGCGCACCCCACTTCTTCTCGAGGACGACGTTGCGGCCCTTCGGACCGAGGGTGACCTTGACGGCGTCGGCGAGGGTGTTCATCCCCCGCTCGAGACCGCGCCGGGCCTCCTCGTCGAAGGAGATCATCTTGGCCATTCGGGGTGTCCTCCCGGTGACGGGTGGGTGGTGGCCGGGCGGTGCCCGCGACGGACGCCGCCGCCCCCGCAGTTCCGTCCCTGCGGTGCCGGCGGCTCACCGGTCCGGCCGGAAGCCTTGTCACTCTCGGGGTGAGAGTGCCAACCACATGATTAGCACTCCCACCCCCTGAGTGCAAATGCCTGGTGGTCAGAGACCGGCCGGCATCGCCGCGAACGGCGAGGCGTACTCCGGGTCGGCGTCCAGCATCGACTCGGCCTGCTCGAGTGTCATCCGCTCTCGTTCGGCCGCGACGATCGGACGCAGCAGGCGGATGTCGCCCGCCGTCGCGAGGCCGGTGACCTCGGTGTGCGCGAGCACCCAGGAGACCGCAGCGTGGATGCGCTCGTCGTCGACGAGCGGCTCGTACCAGGTGCCGTAGCGTTGCTCGCCGAGAGGCTCGCCCGCGCCGACGCCCGGCCAGTTCCGCCGGGAGATCGCCTTGATGGTCATCAGTCCCGCGTCCTGCCGCCGGATCTCGTCGACGAGGGCGACGTAGTCCGCCCGGAAGTCCGGGTCCCTCCACAGCGCCGCGTTCAGCGGCGTCAGCACCGTCGCGAAGGGGTAGCGGCGCAGCGCTTCGCGGTGCGTCCGCGCAGCACGAGGCCCGTGCCCGGTGATCCCGACGGCGGCGGCAAGCCCCTCGTCGACGGCCCGGACGGCGGCCTCGAGCGCGCCGCCGGTACGGGTCACCCGTTCGAGCTCCTCGGCCGTGCCGACGGCGTGCAGCTGCAGCAGGTCCACGTGGTCGGTGCGCAGCCGCTGCAGCGAGGTCTGGATCTCGGCCCAGGCGGCGTCCCGGTCGCGGGCCCCGGTCTTGGTGGCCAAGAAGATGGAACGCCTCAGGTCGGCAGACATGAGCTCACCGAGGCGGACCTCGGCGTCACCGTAGCCAGCGGCGACGTCGATGTGGTTGACGCCGGCGTCGAGCGCCTCGCGCACGGAGCGCTCGGCCACCTCGGGTGTCACCGTGGCCAGCGCGGCCGCTCCGTAGATCAGGACGGAGCTCTCGTGACGCAAGCGACCGAGCCGACGGGTCTCCACGGCAGGTTCCTAGCACATCGACCGGGCCGGCGTAACCGCCGGCAGAGGTGCTCTCGTCACGCCCCGGCCCGAGCAGGCAGGCAGACTGCCGCCGTGACGCTCCGCCGGCTGGCCAACCTGCTCAACGGCTCCACCGCGGTGGGCCTGCTGCTGGCCAAGCTCGGCGGCGCGGACGTCGCGCCCGGCCCACACGGGCTGCGGCTGGCGGCCGGCTACCGCAGCTGGTTCCCGGCACCGCGCGCCCCCGCGGTCACGGTGGGGGACGTCGTCCTGCTGCGGATGACCCGCGAGCAGGCCCTGCGGCGTCCGGCGCTGCTGCGGCACGAGGCGCGGCACGCCGCGCAGTGGGCCTGGTGGCTGGGCCCGCTGGGGTTCCTGCCCGCCTACGGGCTGGCCGCCGCCTGGTCGTGGCTGCGCCTGCGGGACGCCGCGCTGGGCAACTGGTTCGAGGTCGACGCGGGCCTGGAGGACGGCGGGTACGTCAGGGCCGGTAGTCCTCGCCCAGGACGACGGTGATCCCGTCGGCGCCGAACGCCTCGCTCAGCTGCGTCGCGGCCCCGCCCAGGTCGCCGGCGACCGCCTC
>JBMOMI010000272.1:0-5046 GCA_049325235.1 Actinomycetota bacterium
TCGCTCACCGGATGGGGCTGCAGGACGCCGACGGCCAGCCGCTGGTGAAGTGGAGCGACCCCGAAGGGGCGTTCGAGGGCTGGAAGGAGTGCTCTCGGGGCCGCCCGTGCGACTACACCGGCATCACGTACGACAAGCTGCGCGGCGGCAGCGGCATCCAGTGGCCCTGCAACGACGAGGCACCCGAGGGAACCGAGCGGCTCTACGTCGACGGCAGGTTCTTCAGCGCCCCCGACTACTGCGAGAGCTACGGGCGCGACATGGTGACCGGCGCGCCGGTCGAGCCGAGCGAGTACAAGGCCCTGAACCCGGACGGCAAGGCGGTCGTCAAGGCGGCGGCGTACCTGCCGGCGCACGAGCAGCCGGACGACGACTTCCCGTTCACGCTGACCACCGGCCGCACGATCTACCACTTCCACACGCGCACCAAGACCGCACGGGCGCCGCAGCTGCAGGCGGCCGCCCCGGACGTCTGGGTGGAGATGTCGGAGCAGGACGCGGCGGGGGCCGGGATCACCGAGGGCGACCTGGTGGACGTCGCGTCACCGCGGGGCTCAGTGCGGGCCCAGGTACGGGTCACCGGGATCCGGCCGGGTGTGCTCTTCCTGCCGTTCCACTACGGCTACTGGGACACCGGCGCCGGGCACCAGCCGGACGGCGAGGGCCGTGCGGCCAACGAGCTGACGCTGACCGACTGGGACCCGGCCTCCAAGCAGCCGCTGTTCAAGACCGCCGCCGCACGCGTCGCGAGGGTGGGCGGGGACGGGACGCCGGCGCCGGCGCCGACGACGACGGCGTCGCGACCGCTGACCCCCGGCGTGCCGGTGACGACCGGGGCCGCGGACGTCGAGGAGGAGATCCGGTGAGCCGCAAGCCCAAGCTCGACATGGCGCTGCACGAGCTGCACCGCTCGGAGAACGAGCTCAACGCCAGGCTGCTGCACGTCTCGGACCGGCACAAGGCCGACCACGAGGTCTTCTACGGGGCCCGGGACCTGGCCCGGTGGTCCCGGGATCACGTGCGCCTGCTCGCGGAGGCGGGCAAGCGCTACGGCCTGGACCTCGACGCCGACCCGCGGGACGACTCCGGCCTGCTCGCTGACGTGCGGCAGAAGGCCGGCGAGCTGGTCGGCAAGCGGCCGGAGCCGGGTGTGCTGCTCTTGCGGGACCTGCGCGCCGTGCACAAGACCGCGGTCGGTGTCTCGGTGGACTGGGAGGTGATCGCCCAGGCGGCGCAGGCGCTCCAGGACCGTGAGCTGCTGGGCCTCGCCCAGCGCTGCCACCCGGACACGCTCCGGCAGGCCCGGTGGGCGAACGCCCTGATCAAGGTGATGTCGCCGCAGGTGCTTCTCTCGTGACCGCGGAGGAGACGAGCCGGCGGTCCGCGAGCGAGATCTTCGACCGAGCCGTCGCCTCGGGTGAGGAGGAGATGGCCCGGCCGGCCCACAACCTGGCCTTCTCGGCCCTCGCCTCGGGACTGGGCATGGGCCTGTCCGGGCTCGGTGTGGCCCTCGTCCTGTCGACGCTGGGCAGGACCGCCTTCGGTGAGACGGTGGCCTACTTGGCGTACTCGATCGGCTTCGTCGTCGTGATCTTGGGGCGGCAGCAGCTGTTCACCGAGAACACGCTGTTCCCGGTCGTCGCCACGCTGCGGAACCGGACGCTGCTGGGCAGGACTGCGAGGCTGTGGGCGGTGGTGCTCGCCGGGAACGTGATCGGGACCACCGTCTTCGGACTGCTGGCCGCGCGGAGCCCCGCTCTGCCTCCGGATGCCTTGCGGGAGCTTGCGTTGCTGGGCAGCGAGCAAGCGGGAAAGCCCTTCGGCTCCGTCTTCTGGTCGGCCGTCCTCGCGGGCTGGATCATCGCGCTGGTCGCGTGGCTGGTCACCGCCGGGAACGACACGGGTGGCCAGGTGCTCGTCGTCGTCCTGCTCACCTCCGTGGTTGGCCTTGGCGGCTTCGCCCACTCGATCGCCGGCAGCGCGGAGGTGCTGACGGCCCTCTTCGCCGGCGCGACCGGCATCGAGGCGGCGGTCTGGTGGCACGTGGCCGCGGTCCTCGGGAACGCCGTCGGCGGAGTCGTCATCGTGGCCCTGTTCAACTACGGCCAGGTCCACACGTCGCGGTCCAGCGGACGCCGACAAGTCGCAGCACGGCGGTAGAGGCACAGGCCAGGTGTCGACGCGGCGGCCGCTCACCGGTGGCGGCGTGCGATCACGTCCGAGGCCACGTCGCGCAGCTTGCGGTTGGAGTCGCGGGCGTACCGGCGCAGCACGTCGAAGGAACCTTCCTCGTCGAGGCCGTACTGGGACATGAGGATGCCCTGGGCGATCCCGATGTGGTGCCGCCGGTCGATCGCCTCCCGGAGCTGCTCGTGGCGCTGGCTGAGGGCCAGCAGCGCTGCGCCGCGATGGCCGTGCAGCAGGGCGGCTGCGACGTCGTCCTGGTCGAACTGTCGTGGTTCCGACCCGTACACGTTGAGGGCCCCGATCACCCGGTCTGCGGTGAACAGCCGCACGCTGAGCATCGACGAGAAGCCCTCGTCGGCGACCCAGGGGCCCCAGGCTGGCCACCGCTGGTCGTTGCCGACCTGGTCGGAGGTGACCACGGGGTCATGGGTCACTGCGTCCAGGCAGGGGCCCTCGTTGAGGTCCAGCTGGGCCTGGTCCAGGCGACGGACGACGTCGTCGGTGGCGGCGACGACGTCCACCGTCCTGCGCGGGAACAGGACCATCACGCTGGCGTGGTCGCAGTCCAGGTCCTTCGCCGCCGCGCGCACGAGCCGCCCCGCGACCTCGTCGAGGGGCGCGTCGTCGAGCACGCCCAGGAGCGCGTCGGTGTCGTTGCCGTCGATCATGGTCCTCCCCCGGGTCCGTGGCGCACGAGGTGGGATTCCCGCGCATGCCCATCGTGAAACCGGGTACATGATGAAGCTGTGGCAGGTCTCCCGTCCGACGGCGACGGCCTCAGCGGTCACGTGCTGGCGCTCCACCGGTCTTCCCGGGAGCGGGCGGGTCGGGTGGCCGACTGGCTCAGGGCCGGCCTCTGCCGCCAGGAGCAGGTGATCTACCCGCACGGACCACTGCCGCGTGACCTAGGCGGCACGAACGTCGAAGAAGCGGTTGCCGACGGCCGGTTGGTGGTGCTCGAACCCGGGGACTACTACCCCGCCGGCCGGCCAGGGTCGTTGGTCCGCCGGGCCCTTGCGGACGGGTTCCCCGGCGTACGCATGCTCGGCGACGCCCAGGTCGCCCTCGAGCACTTCAGCGAAGCCGAGTACGTGCACTTCGAGCTCGAGGTGGAGCGGTTGTGCGCCCGGGGGGCCGTTTCGGTGCTGTGTCTCTACGGCGAGCGGCGCACCCCGCGGCGGCTGCTCCTCGACAACCTCAGCGTGCACGGTGGCGGGCTTCGAGCCGAGCTGCTCTCCGTGGCCCCGAACGGCGGGAGTGTTCGCCTGATGGGCGAGGCGGATGCGGCCAACGCCGAGCTCGTCGCCGCCGTGCTGGCCGCCGCCGGCCGGCGGCGGCCGCCCGACCAGCCCCTGCAGCTCGACCTCTCGGCGCTGGAGTTCTGCGACGCGGCGGCCGTACGCGCGGTGCTCGTCGGCACGGACCCACTGAGGCGGCGCCGAGGAACGGCCTTGCTCGTCGGGACGCCGGCCCAGGTGCGCAAGACCCTGTCGATTCTCGGAGTGGACCGGCAGCCCGGGCTGCTCGTGGACGGTGAGGCTGCCCGATGATCCCGGCCGGCTCCCGAATGGCGCACCAGGCGGTGTTCTACCGCAGCCACGACGATCTCCTTCAGGCCGTCGTGCCGTTCCTGGAGGAGGGCATGGCTGCCGGTGAGGCCACCGTGGCGATCACCACGGAGGACGTCGCCGCCCGACTGAAGGCGGCGCTCAACGGCGAGCGTCGCCTGGCGGTGATGGACGCCCGCGAGGTCTTCAGCCGCCCCATCGACGCGCTGGAGGCCTATCGCGCCGTGACGGAGGCCGAGCTTGAGGCGGGTGCCCGACGAGTACGGCTCCTCGGGGAGGTCGCTCCCGGAACGATGGGCAGCTGGTACAGGTGGGCCTGGTTCGAGGCAGCCAGCAACCGCTTGCTGGCCGGCCTCCCCCTGTCGGCCCTGTGCCTCTACGACGAGCAGGCCCTGTCCCCGGCCGTCCTGGACGTCGGCCGCCGTGCGCACCCGGCTGTGCGAGCAGGCGACGGGTGGCGCGACAACCACGACTTCGTGCCCCCGGAGAGCATGCTTCGTCCCCTCGGGCGACAGGAGCTGGAGGACCTACCGACCCAGACCCCTGACCTCCGGCTGGTCGACGTCACCGACAGCACCGCCGCACGACGGGAGCTCGCCACCGTCGTGCGGCGTCTGGCTGGTGCCCGGGGTGACGACCTCGTCGGTGCCGTTTCCGAGCTGCTCACCAATGCGCGCCAGCACGGGCGGCCCCCGGTCGGCCTGGACCTGTGGTGTCGGGACGGGACGCTGGTCTGCGTCGTCAGCGACGGCGGGCCGGGCATCGACGACCCACTCGTCGGGTTCCAGCCGCCCCTCCTGCCGGACGCGGGCGCCGGCCTCTGGCTGGCCCGCAACCTCGTCGACCACCTCACCATCGGTCGCACTGGTGACCGCTTCGCGGTGCTCGTGGAGCTGCGCGGCGAGGTCTGAACAGTCCGGCCGTCAGCGGTCGACGAGCTTGAAGAAGGTGCTGTCGCCGCCGTCCGCTTCGTGCTCCTGGTACAGGAACGCCAGGCCGGAGTCCTCGAAGGTGGCAAACTGGTCCTCCCCGGCACCTCCGGTCGACCCCCATGCAATGACGGGGTGCTCAGGTGCCAGAGCCCGGCTTGGTGAGCCGCGCGTGGACCTTGGCGGCGGCGCGGTCCGGGGCCACCCGGGCGGCAGCCATCCCAGCACGGTACTTAGCCCGGATCCACCGCCCGGCCGTGGTGGAACGGTTCCGCGGAACCGCTTTGGGGGTCGGGCCCGTGACTGGGGGGTTTGGGCGTGTTGGAGCTGCCGGTCTGCCGGCTTCTCCGGGTTTCCTTCGG
>JBMOMI010000273.1:0-5039 GCA_049325235.1 Actinomycetota bacterium
GCGGCGCAGGGCGCGGACCGGCGCGGTCCCGGCGACGCTCGCGTCACGGGGCGACGGGCCCGGTGCTGCGACGTCCACCGCCAGCCGCCCGCCGCGCCCGGAGTACACCGCGCCCGAGTACACCTGGGGCCAGCGGTTCACCTCGCTGGTCAAGGTGCTGCCGTTCGTCGCGCTCATCGTCGCCGTCCTCACGGTGCTGTACGCGGGCATCGCGACCCCCAGCGAGGCTGCGGCGGTGGGCGTCGTCCTCGTGCTCCTGCTCGTGGCGGTCGCGTACCGGGGCCTGAGGGGCCGGGACTTCCTCAAGGTGCTCCTCGAGACGACCAACCAGAGCACGATGATCCTGATGATCACCGCGTTCTCGGCGGTCATCGCCACGGTGCTGAGCTTCCTGCGCGTGCCGCAGGACCTGGCGCTGCTGGTCACCGAGCTCGAGGTGAACAAGTGGGTCGTCATGATCGCCATCAACCTCGTGCTCCTGGTGATGGGGCTCTTCCTGCCGCCGGTGTCGATCATCGTGATGACGACGCCCGTGCTGTTCCCGCTGATCGTGGGGCTGGGCTTCGACCCGATCTGGTTCGGGATCATCATGACGATCAACATGGAGATGGGTCTCATCACCCCGCCGGTGGGCCTGAACCTCTACGTCCTGAAGGGGATCGCGCCCCAGGTGCCGCTCAAGGAGATCCTCGTCGGGTCGATGCCGTACGTCGCGGTGCTCGGTGTCGCGATCGCACTGTTCTCGGTGTTCCCCGGCCTGGTGACCTGGCTGCCCGAGCTGTTGTACGGCGGATGACCCACGGCCGCCTCCGGGCGCGGGTGCTGACGTTCGACCTGTTCAGCGCGCTCGTCGACTCTCGCACCGGGGGCAGCCGCGCCCTCGACGCACTGGCTCACCGTCGGGGGTGGCCGGTCAGCGGGGAGCGCCTCTACGACGCGTGGGACTCGCTGAACAAGCAGGCGCACCAAGAGTGCACGGCGTGGGTGCCGTTCGCTGAGCTGGCCCGAGAAGCGTTCTCCCGGGCCCTTTCCCAGCTGGGACTGGACGGCGACCCGGAGGCGGGCACGCGGCACCTGCTGGGCTCGGTGGGGCACTGGCCGCTGTGGCCGGACGTCGAGACGGGGCTGCCCGCCCTGCGGGGCAAGGGCTTTCAGATCGGGCTGCTGTCCAACGTCGACGACGACGTGTTCGCCCGTACGCGCGCCGCACGACTCGTGGACCCGGACGCGGTCCTGACCTCCGAGCGTCTGAGGGCCTACAAGCCGCACCGAGAGATCTACCACCGGGCTCGTGACGCCCTGCCCGGCATGGTCCACGTCGCGACGTCGGCCCGCGACGTGCGTGGAGCGACCGAGGCCGGCATCCCGTTCGTACGCCTGCGGCGGCCAGGGCACCGGCTCGCGCCGGGGACGCCGCCACCGCCCCACGAGGTCTGCTCCGTCCTCGAGCTGGCCGACGTCGTGGCGGCGGGCGGTGACAGCACCACCACCTGACGAAGGAGACACACAGTGACCGACTACCGCATCGGCCTCATCGTGCCGAGCTCGAACCTGACGATGGAGACCGAGCTGCCGCGCATGCTGCGGCGCCGGGAGGACCTGCGGCCGCAGGAGCGGTTCACCTTCCACTCCAGCCGGATGCGCATGCAGCACGTGACGCCCGACGAGCTGAGGCGGATGAACGCCCAGACCGAGCGGGCCAGCCTGGAGCTCGCCGACGCGCGTCCCGACGCCGTCGCGTCCGCCTGCCTGGTGGCGATCATGGCCCAGGGCGCGGGTTACCACTGCACGGCCGAGGACGAGATCACTGCCGCACTGCGGTCGCAGGGTGTCGAGGTGCCGGTGGTCTCCAGTGCCGGTGCCCTCCTGAGGGCTCTGGAGGCACTGGGGGCCAAGCGAATCGCCATGGTGACGCCGTACATGAAGCCGCTGACCACGCTCGTCGCCGACTACATCGAGTCCGCCGGTGTGGAGGTCGTGGACGCCCTCAGCCTCGAGGTCTCGGACAACCTCGCCGTCGCGCGGCTGAGTACCGACGACCTCCAGCAGCACTGGAAGAGGGTCGACCTGTCCGGAGCGGATGTGCTGGTGCTGTCGGCGTGCGTCCAGATGCCGTCGCTGGCGGCGATCGAGCCGGTGGAGGCCGAGGCCGGGATACCCGTGATCTCCGCGGCGACGTCGACGGTCTACTCCCTGCTCGACTCCCTCGGCCTGGAGACGGTGGTCCCGGGGGCCGGGCACCTGCTGAGCGGAACCGTCCGGCGGTGAGGGCTGTCGTCGTCCGCGAGGTGGGCGGGCCGCAGGTGCTGCAGTACACCGAGGTGGCGGACCCCGAGCCGGCCGCCGGGCAGGTCGTGGTCGACGTCGAGGCCGCCGGGGTCAACTACATCGACGTCTACCACCGCACCGGGGCCTACCCGCTTCCGCTCCCGTTCGTGGCCGGCTCCGAGGGGGCGGGCCGGGTCACCGCCGTGGGTCCGGGTGTGGACGGCGTGTCGGTCGGTGACCGGGTCGCCTGGGCGATGCTGCCCGGCACCGGCTACGCCGAGCGCGTTGCCGTGCCCGCCGAGCGGTGCGTGCCGGTTCCGGACGGCGTCGACACGCAGACCGCGGCGGCGCTCATGCTGCAGGGACTCACCGCGCAGTACCTGACGAGGTCGACGTTCCCGATCGCGCGCGGTGACGTCGCGGTCGTGCACGCCGCCGCAGGCGGGGTCGGGCTGCTCCTCGTGCAGGCCGTGGTCGCCCTCGGCGGCAGGGTGATCGGGACGACGTCGACGCCGGCGAAGGCGGACCTCGCCCGGGAGGCCGGCGCCGAGGACGTCGTCCTGTACTCCGACGACCTGCGGGCACGCGTGCTCGACGCCACCGACGGGGCTGGCGCGTCGGTGGTGTACGACGGCGTCGGGGCCTCGACGTTCGACGTGAGCCTGGGCGTGCTGCGGCGCCGGGGGACGATGGTGCTGTTCGGTGCGTCGAGCGGGTCCCCGCCACCGTTCGACCCGGCCCAGCTCGGCAAGAAGGGCTCGCTGTTCCTCACCCGGCCGACCCTGGCGGACCACATCGTCACGCGAGCCGAGCTGCTCGACCGGGCGCGAGCGCTGTTCGGCTGGGTGGCCTCCGGCGCCGTCCGGCCGCGGATCGGACACCGGTACCCGCTCGCGCAGGCGGCCCAGGCGCACACGGACCTGGAGGCTCGGCGCACCACCGGCAAGCTGCTCCTGCTGCCGGAGTGACGGCGCAGTGCACCGGCCGGTCGTCGACTCTCCACGCAGCTGGCTGCTCGTCGGGGTGGCCTTCACGGCGATGTTCGTCGCGGTCGGAACGGGCTACGCGTACGGCGCCCTGCTGCTCCACCTCGTCGACGACCTGGGCATCGGGCCGGGTACGGCGTCCGGCGTCTTCGCCCTGACCGTCTTCGTCTTCTTCCTCGCGGGCGCGCCGGCCGGGATGCTGGCGGACCGCGACGGCCCACGCCGCGTGCTCCTGCTCGGGGCTGCAGCCACGGCCGGCGGGCTGCTGCTCACGTCGACGGCGCCCGCTGCCCCGCTGCTGTTCGTCGGGCACGGGCTCTTGCTGGGCGCCGGGATGGCGACGACGTTCGTGCCGCTCCTGGCGGTCGTCGCCGGGGCGTTCGACCGGTACCGCACGGTCGCGATGGGTGTCGCGGTCTCCGGCATCGGTGTCGGCACCCTCGTCATGGCGCCGCTCGTCGCGTGGCTCATCGACCGGCTCGCATGGCGGCCCGCGTACGCGGTGCTCGCGGCGGCGAGTTTCGTCGTCCTGGGGTTGTGCGCGGCCGTGGTGCCGGGGGCCCGCCCTTCGGCCGAGCGTCGCCGCGGTGGGAGCACCACGAGGCTCGAGGCCTTTCTCGACAGCGACTACCGGCTGCTGTACGGCGCCCAGCTGCTGCTCGCCGTGGCGCTGTTCATCCCGTTCGCGCTGCTGCCGGCGTTCGCCCAGAGCAGGGGCGTGGCGCCGGTGCCGGCGGCCGGGCTCGTCGGCGCCCTCGGTCTCGCGAGCGTGGTCGGGCGGCTCGTGCTGGGCGCGGTCGCCGACCGGGTCGGCGTGCTGACCACGTACCGCGGCTGCTACCTCGTCGTCGGCGTCAGCTTCGCGCTGTGGCTGCTGTCCGGCGCCGGGTACACCGAGCTGCTCGCTTTCGCCGTGCTCTTCGGCGTCGGCTACGGCGGTTTCGTGGCCCTGCTGCCGTCCGTGGTCGCGGAGCGGTTCGGCCTGGCCGGCTTCGGGGCGCTCGTCGGGATCCTCTACAGCGCCAACGCCGTGGGCGCTGCCGTCGGGCCCTGGGTGGCCGGTGCCCTGGTCGACCGGTACGGGTACACGCCGGCCGCCCTGATCGGCGTGGGCTGTGGGCTGACTGCCTTCGCCGTCCTCGCCCGGGTTCGCCCGGCCTACCCTTGACCCCATGGCCGACGCACTCGACGAGGCGCTGCGCGACCGCGGCCTGCGCGCCACGCGCCAGCGCCGGTGTGTGCTGGACGCCGTCGACACGCTCGGGCACGCCACGGTCGAGCAGGTGGCGGCGCACGTGCAGCGCACCGACGCCGAGGTGAGCCTGGCGACCGTGTACCGCACGCTCGAGCTGCTCGAAGAGCTCGGCCTGGTGACGCACGCGCACCTGGAGCACGGCGCGCCGACGTACCACTCCACCCGCCACGAGGAGCACATCCACCTGGTCTGCCGGAACTGCGGCCGGGTGCAGGAGGCGGACGCGACGTTCGGCCACGACCTCGCGCGCGCCGTGCGCACCGAGTACGGCTTCGTCACCGACGTCCGGCACCTGGCGCTGCACGGTGTGTGCGCGTGGTGCGCGGACGCGGAATCCCCCGAGCCCGACGACCGCTGAGGGCTGTGTGAGCGCATACCGCAGCCCGTTGCTCGACCGCCCCGGTGCGGTCGAGGGGGAGGGCATGGACGCCGGCGTCGCCTGGCACTACGGCGACCCGGTCAAGGAGCAGCGCCTGCTCGAGCAGGGCCTCGGGCTCGTCGACCTGTCGCACCGCGGCGTCGTCACCGTG
>JBMOMI010000274.1:0-5028 GCA_049325235.1 Actinomycetota bacterium
GCCGGAGACCGCGCTGTTCGCGCTGGCGGCCGCGGCCTCGGGGGACAGCCGCACCGCGAGCCGGCTGCTGGACTGGCTCGACGCGCACCGGACGCCGCTCGGGTCGCTGCCGGAGAAAGTCAACACGTTGGGGCAGCCGGCCGCGGTGGCCCCGCTCGCGTGGACCGCCGCGACCGTCGTCCTCACTCTCGCCGTGCTGGACGGCGCTTCCCTGCCGCCGCCGCCCGCGCCTGGCGCCGGGGCTCGGACTCCGGACCGGTAGCGCTCACCGGGCGCCTGCCCGCGCCCGCCGAGCGCGCAGCAGCTCGGCCCCGACCGGCACGAGGGACAGCGCCACGATCCCGACGAGGATCGGCTCGATGTAGTCGCGCACGAAGGCGACCTGCCCGAGCCAGTAGCCGAGCAACGACACACCGACGCCCCACAGCAGCGCGCCGACGACGTTGTAGGCGACGAAGGTCCGGTACCGCATGGCGCCGACGCCCGCCGCGACCGGCGCGAACGTCCGCACGATCGGCACGAACCGCGCGATGACGATCGTGCGTGCCCCGTACCGGTCGAAGAAGGCGTACGTCCGGTCGACGTACTCCCGCTTGAAGAACCGGGAGTCCGGGCGGCTGAACACCTTCGGTCCGGCTCGTCGGCCGATGAGGTAGCCGACCTGGTCGCCCGCGAAGGCGGCCACGAACACGGCCGCGGCCAGCAGCCACACCGGCGTCCGGACGACGTCCGTCGCCACGAGCAGGCCGGCGGTGAACAGCAGCGAGTCGCCGGGCAGGAAGAAGCCGACGAGCAGCCCGGTCTCGGCGAAGACGACGGCGCAGACGCCGAGGACGGCGAGCGCCCCGAAGGAGCGGATCAGGGTCTCGGGGTCGAGCCAGTCGGGCCCGAGCGCGACGAGGTGCACACCGGCCAGGGTAGGTGGTCCGTAGGCTGCGCCCGGTGGACGACGAGGTAGCCGCCCGCGAGGTCGGCGTCGGTCCGTGGCCGGGCGGGCCGGCGGCGTGGCCGGACGACGACCGCTACGACCCGGATCTGCTCGCGCGCGGCGACCGCCGCAACGTCGTCGACCGGTACCGCTACTGGCGGGTGGAGGCGATCGTCGCCGACCTGGGCACGCGCCGGCACCCGGTGCACGTCGCGATCGAGAACTTCCAGCACGACCTCAACATCGGGTCCGTGGTGCGCACGGCCAACGCGGTCAACGTCGCCGGCGTCCACGTCGTGGGCCGGCGCCGGTGGAACCGCCGTGGCGCGATGGTCACCGACCGCTACCTGGCCGTGCACCACCACCCGGACGCCGAGCACCTGGCGGCCTGGGCCGGCGCCGAGGGCCTGCCGCTGCTGGGCCTGGACACCGGGCCCGGCGCCGTCCCGCTGGAGACGTTCGACCTGCCGCAGCGGTGCGTGCTCGTCGTCGGCCAGGAGGGCCCGGGGCTGACGGAGCAGATGCGCGAGCGCTGCTCGGCGGTGCTCGAGATCGCCCAGTTCGGGTCGACCCGCTCGATCAACGCCGGCGCCGCGGCGGCGATCGCGCTGCACGCGTGGGTGCGGCGGCACGTCTTCGGCCAGTCGCCGTCCCGCCAACCGCAATAACCAGGGTTGTTGCCGCCAACCGGCGTCCCGAACGGCAAGAAGCCTGGTTATTGCGGGAAGGGGGCTAGAGCTCTCGCTGCCGCGCGGTGATCCGGTGCTCGACGGCGAGCAGCACGAACACGGTGACCACGCCGAGCACCACGAGCCCGAGCACGCTCCAGAGGTCCGGACCGGGCGCCAGCAGGGTGCGGTCCTCGTCCTGCCACGGCCACAGCGCCCGCAGCGAGCCGGCCATCAGCCCGGTCATCACCGCCAGCGTGACCTTCGGGTGCGTGGTGAGCAGGTACTGCAGCAGCTTGACGAACGCGCTGAGCCCGACGAGGGCGCCGAGCGCGAACGCGCCGAGGTAGGCGAGGTCGCGGTCGTTGACCGCCGCGAGCGTGGGCGCGTACAGGCCGATGGTGTGCAGCAGGAACGACCCGGACACCCCGGGCAGCACCAGCGCGCACACGGCGACCGCGGCGGCCACCGTCACCACCGGCAGCGGCGGGTCGGCGACCGTTCCGGGCGGCAGCCCCGTGAGCACCGCGGCCGCCGCGGCCGCGGTCACCCCGAGCAGCACCTCCCGCGCGCCCCAGCGCCCGACCATCCGGAACGGCACCACCAGTGAGGCCAGGATCAGCCCGGCGAACACCGCGCGGGACCCCACCGGGTGCTCCTCGAGCACCGGCTCCAGCACCCGGGCCCCGATGACCAGCGCGGTGACCATGCCGAGGCCCACCGGCACCAGCACCACCCACCGCACGTGCGAGTGCGCCTCGGCCGCCTCGTCGCGCCGACCGGTGAGCAGCAGCCGCAGCGCGGTGAGCAGCTGGCTCGCCGAGCCGATCAGCGTGCCGTACAGCCCGACGACCAGGGCGACGGTGCCGCCACTGACCCCGGGGACCACCTCGGCCGCCCCGATCAGCGCGCCGCGGACGGCGTGCAGGGGGGCGGCGCGCTTGCGGGCGTCGGCCTCGACCGTGTGGGTACTCATCGAGCGGGAACGGTAGTGACAGGCTGGGGTCATGGCACAGCGGCTGGTCGTCGTGGGCGCGGACGCGGCGGGCATGAGCGCGGCCAGCCAGGCGCTGCGGACGGCGCGCGCGGCCGGTCGCGACCTGGACGTCCTCGCTGTGGAGATGACCGACGCGGTCTCCTACTCCGCGTGCGGCATCCCGTACTGGATGGCCGGGGACGTCGCCGCCGCCGACGAGCTCGTGGCGCGGACCGCTGCCGAGCACCGCGCGAACGGCATCGGCCTGCGCCTGCGCACCGAGGCGACCGCCCTGGACCTCGACCGCGGCGAGCTGGAGGTCCGTGACCACGCCGCCGGGACGACGTCCCGGGTGGGGTTCGACGACGTGCTGCTGGCCACCGGGGCCGAGGCCATCCAGCCCGAGTGGGCCCGCGGGATCGACGGGGTCCACCCGGTGAAGACGCTCGCCGACGGCGCGGTGTGGCGGCGGCTCCTCGCGCGGGAGCCGCGCTGCGCCCTCGTCGTCGGCGGCGGGTACATCGGCGTCGAGGTCGCCGAGGCGTTCGCCCGGCGCGGCCTGACCACGACCCTGGTGACCCGCGGTCCGGAGCCGATGTCCGGGTCGTTCGAGCACTCGATGGGGGCGCTGGTCCGCCAGGCGCTGGAGAAGGCCGGCGTCGAGGTGGTCACCGGCACCGAGGTGTCCGGCCTCGGCCAGGGCCGGGACGGCCGGGTGGCCGCGGCTTGCGTCGACGGCCAGGAGCTGCGCGCGGACGTCGTCGCGCTGGGCCTCGGCGTGCGGCCGCGCGTGGCGCTGGCCACCGGCGCCGGGCTGGACGTCGGCGCCCACGGCGGCCTGGTGCCCGACGACCGGCAGCGGCTCGCGGACGGCGTGTGGGCGGCCGGTGACTGCTGCGAGGTGTGGGACCGGCTGCTGCGAAGCCCCTGGTACGTGCCACTCGGCACGCACGCCAACAAGGCCGGCCGTGTGGCCGGCACGAACCTCGGCGGGGGCGAGGCGCGCTTCCCCGGCATCGTCGGCACGGCCATCACCCGCGCGGCGGCCGCCGAGGTGGCGCGCACCGGGCTGACCCGGCGCTGGGCCGTGCACCTCGGGCTGGACGTCGAGGAGGTGCGGCTGGAGTCCACCACGGCGTCCGGCTACATGCCCGAGGCGGACCCGGTGACGGTATGGGTGCTCGGCGAGCGGGGCACCGGCCGCCTCCTCGGCTGCCAGCTCGTCGGCGGCCGCGGCGCCGGCAAGCGGGTCGACACCGCGGCCACGGCGCTGTGGGCCGGGCTGGCCGCGGCGGACGTCGCGATGGCCGACCTGGCCTACGCGCCGCCGTTCTCCCCGGTCTGGGACCCGGTGCAGATCGCGTGCCGCAAGCTGGCCGAGCGGCTGTAGGGCACCACGGGTGGGCGGATGACGGTGGCGAGGCTGGTGGTGGCGCGTGCCCGCGCGTCCGTCGGCCTGCTGACCGCGGCCGCCGTGCTGCTGCTCGCGGCCGCGTCCGTCGTCACGGCGGGAGCCGCCTTCGCGGAGACGCAGGCTACCGCCGGGCTGCGCCGGGCGGTCGCCCAGCTGCCGCCGGAGGCGGTGGTCACGACGGCCCGGGCCCGGCAGGCGCAGGACCCGGCCGCCCAGGACGCCGCCGTGCGCGAGCAGGTGCGGCGCCTCGCCGCCCAGGCGCCGGTCACGGTGTCCCGGAGCACGCGGGGCGGCCTGACCGACGTCCTCGAGCCGGCGAGCGCTGCGGCCGCCGGCCTGCGCGTCGTCCCGCACGCCTACGACGACCTGCCCGCGCATGCCGACCTCGTCGCCGGCCGCTGGCAGTCGGCGCCGGCGGAGGCCAGCCTGCACGCCGACGCCGCGCGGGCTCTCGGCGTGGAGCCCGGTGACCGGCTGGTGCTCCAGGGACGTGACGGCGCCGTCGGGGTCGACGTCGTCGGCACGTGGCGTCCCCGGGAGCCGGCCGACCCGTTCTTCGCCGGCGACCCGCTGGAGACGACCGGCACCGAGAGCCCGACCGTGGCCGGCCCCCTGGTGGTGGACGCCGAGGCCGTCGGCCTGGACGCCCGTCCGAGCGTCCGCTGGCGCGTCGCCCCCGACGCCGCGTCCCTGCGCCCGGAGCACCTGCCGGGTCTGTCCGCCGTCTCGGCCGGCCTGCGCGCCGCGGTCACGGGGGACCCGCGGGTGGGGAGCGACGCGGCGGTGAGCGGGGACGCCGCGGCGGCCGTCGCGGACCTGTCCCGCCGAGTCGGCACGGCCCGGTCGGTGGCGGCGCTCCCGGTGGCCGTCGTCGCCGCCCTGGCCGGGGCGACGCTGCTGCTGGTCGCGCGGCTGCTCGCCGCGGCGCGGGAACGCGAGACCGTGCTGGTGCGCTCGCGCGGGGCCTCGGCCGGGCAGGTGGCCGGCTGGACGACGGCCGAGGGCCTCGGGCTCGCCGTCCCCGCTGCCCTGCTCGCCCCGG
>JBMOMI010000275.1:0-5016 GCA_049325235.1 Actinomycetota bacterium
CCGGCGGCAGGGAGAACGCGGCGTCCTGCACCGACAGGATCGTCTCGACGGCCTCGGCGAGCGCCGGGTCGTCCACCGGCTCGTAGACCTCCGAGAAGATCTGCTCGTCGGCCACCTCGTTGCCGGTGTAGGTGCCGGTGTACGCGCCGCCCTCGGCCCGCAGCGCCTCGGCCCGCGCGCGGGCCGCCTTCACCCACGTGTCCGCGGCGGTCATCGTGGCGGCGAACTCGCACGCCGCCTCGGGGTTGCCGGCGCCCTTCGGCACCGCCCACGCCTGCCCGGTCGCGTAGGTCAGCGGCTGACCCTCGCGGTCGCGGAACGGCGCCACCGCGATGCCGTCGGTGCCGACCTCGGCGAGCTGGTTGACGTACCAGTCCTCCATCGGCATCGCGCCGAGCTGGTCGGCGGCGTACTGGTTCTCCTCGCCGAAGAAGTCCCACGACTCGCGGAACGCGGAGAACGACGTCCAGCCGCCGGACGCCTCGACCAGGGACGCCGCGAACTCCAGCGCCTCGACCACCTTCGGGTCGTCGAGCATCGCGGTCCGGCCGTCGTCGCTGAGCAGCTGCGCGCCGTTGGCGCGCGCCCACAGCGGCAGGAACTCCGGCAGCTTGGGGTCGTAGCCGATCCGCTGGACGTCGCTGCCGGCCACCACGCTCATCGCCGCGTTCGCCGCGGCGACCTGCTCCCAGTCACCCGAGGCCACCTGCTCGAGTGAGACCCCGGCCTCCTGCAGCACGGAGTCGTTCGCGATGACGACGCGCACGGAGTAGAACTCCGGGATGCCGTAGACGCTGCCGTCGATCGTCACCTGGTCGACGGCGGCGTCGCGGTAGTCGTCCATGTCGATCCCGGCCTGCTCGATGCAGTCGTCGAGCGGCTGGATCGCCCCGCGCCGCGCGTAGGTGCCGATGATGTTGCGGTCCAGGTACACGACGTCCGGCGGGTTGTCGCTGGCCACCGCGGACAGGAACTGCTGCTCGTCGAAGCCGCCCTCGACGACGTCCACGGTGACGCCGGACTCCTCCTCGAACGTCTCGACACGGACGCTGGCGATCTCGTCGGGCAGGCCGAACCCCATGGTGGTGATCGACGACTCGTCCCCGTCCCCGTCGCCGCCGCCGGTGGAGACCCCGCCGCAGGCGGAGACCGCGGTCACCGCGACCGAGCAGGCCGCTACCAGGCGAAGCCGGGATCGTGCCGTCATCGTCGTCCCCCTCGCAGAAGCGCTACTGTCCGTAGCGCCTCTACCCGCAAGGGAAGCGGATCATGCGGCGTCGTCGAGAACCTCACTCCGCAGCCGGGCGAGGGCCTTGCTGAGCAGACGCGAGACCTGCATCTGCGTGACCCCGATGTCCTCGGCGATCTGGCTCTGCGTCCAGCCCCGGTAGAACCGCAGCGACAGGATGTGCCGGTCGCGCGGGGACAGCCTGGCGAGCAGCGGCTCCACGGCCAGGCAGTCGACGACCCGCTCCAGCTCGGCGTCCTCGGCCCCCAGCGTCTCGCCCAGCGGCAGGCCCTCGTCGCCGTCGGCGGGGGCGTCCAGCGAGGCGGCCGTGTACCCCTGGGCGGCGGCCAGCGCCTCGAGCACCTCCTCCTGGCTCGCGTCCAGGTGCGCGGCCAGCTCGGCCACCGTCGGCGCGTGCCCGGTGGCCTGCGAGAGCTCCTGGGCGGCCGCCTCGATCGACAGGCGCAGCTCCTGCAGGCGGCGCGGGGGGCGGATGTGCCAACCGCGGTCCCGGAAGTGCCGGCGCAGCTCCCCGGTGATCGTCGGGACGGCGTAGGCGAGGAACCCCCGGCCCTTGCCGGGCTCGTAGCCCTGCGCTGCCTTGACCAGCGCCAGCGACGCCACCTGGAGCAGGTCGTCGAACGCCTCGCCCCGGTCGCGGTACCGGCTGGCCAGGCCGCGGGCCACGGGCAGGTTGAGCAGCACCACCTCGTCCAGCAGGCGCCGCCGCTCCGTCTCGTCGGCCGCGTCCCGGGCGCGCACGAGCAGGTCCTCGGTCGCGGCCTCCCGGTCGGGCGCAGCCGCGGGGGCCTGCTGGGCCGGGGGCTGGGTCGTCGTTCCGGACAAGGTCACGGTCATGTCGCACCTCTCGTTGGTCGAGCCGGTGAGCTGCGGTAGCGACTGCTGCTGGACCACCGCTGGCCAGTCGAGCACCCCTCGCCGGGGGTCGCAAGCGGTGACCTGGCCGGGCCCGCCGTGACCACCCGGGCGTAGACCGCTTCGAGCCGGGGCAGCACCACGGACCAGTCGTAGACGCCGGCGGCGCGTTCGGCGCCGGCGACGCCCCAGGCCTCCCGGCGGAACGGGTCGGCCAGCAGCGCCTGCACCGCCCCCGCCAGGGCGACGACGTCGTCCGGCGGCACGAGCAGCCCGGTGCACCGGTCGACGACGACGTCCCGGACGACGGGGACGTCGGCCGCCACCACGACCCGCGCCCGGCACATCGCCTCCACGGCCGAGGCCCCGGACGTGGGGGCCGGTCGGGGGGCCACCACGACGTCCGCGGCGTCGACGAGGCCCACGGCCTGCGAGCGCGGCAGCCACCCGGCGACGGTCACCTGGTCGCCGACGCCCAGGCGCTCGGCCTGCCGGAGCAGCCCGCCGGCGTCCCCGCGGCCGGCGACCACCAGCCGGGCGCCGGGCAGCATCCGCAGCGCCGCCAGCACGGTGCCGGTGGCGGCGCTCGCGCCGGAGAGGGTGACCAGCGTCTGGCCGTGCTCGGTGAAGGAGGGCGGCGGGCCCCAGGCCGATGTGTCGACACCGTCCGGGACCACACCGACCCGCTCTCCCGCGGCCACGCGGACGTGGCGGGCGAGCGGCTCCGCCGGGCACAGCACGGCGTCCGCGGCGTGCAGGACGGCCAGGCGAGCACGGCGCACGGCCGCGTCGTCGGTCTCCGGCAGGCAGGGCCAGCGGACGACGACGGGCACCCCGGTCGCCGTCCGCGCCGCGAGCGCGGCGGCCGCGGCGCAGGGGTCCAGGGCGTGCACCACGTCCGCCGAGCCGGCGTGCTCGGCGACCCACTGCCCGGTCGCGGCGGTGGCCGCGTACGGCGAGCAGGTCGTGGCGGGCTCGGGGGGCGGCAGGACGACGAGCCGGGCGTCGAGGCCGGCGGCCATCAGGGCCGCGACGAGGTCGTCGGGCAGGTGCGCCGGCCGGGCGGCGTCGTCCCACAGCGCTCCCGCGGCCTCGGCGCACGTCAAGACGGTGACCTGCACGGGCAGCCCCCTCCCGGCTGAGGCGATGGCGTCGGGTTCTGTCGCGGTGGCGCCGGGGACTGGGGCGTCATCTCACCATCGCACCAGCCGGGAGAGGTGTCCAGTGGAGAGTCAGAGCCCTCCGGGGGCGGTCACCAGGAGATGGCCTCCAGAAGGTCCCCGACGGTGCGGTCGGGCATGGAGCGGGCGACGTCCGCCTGGCTGACGATCCCGACGAGCCGGTGACCGTCGATCACCGGGAGCCGCCGCACCTGGTGCTGCGCCATCGTCGCCAGCAGCTCCTCGACCGGGTCGTCGGCGCCGATCGTCACGGGCTTGCCCTCGGCCAGCTCGCCGGCCGTCGTGGTCGACGGGTCGCCCCCGGCGGCCAGGCACTTCACGACGATGTCGCGGTCGGTGAGCATGCCCTTCAGCCGGTCGTCCTCGCCGCACACCGGCAGCGCGCCGACGTCGAGCTGGGCCAGCTTGCGCGCGGCCTCGACGAGCGTCTCGTTCTCGCCGACGCAGGTGACGTCCTCGGTCATGATGTCGCGGGCTGTGGTCATCGCTCCTCCTCCTCGGTGGTGCGCCGCACCTCCCGGACCGGTGCGGCGGTGGCGGGCCGGACCCGGCTGCCCGCCTTGTGCGAGCCGTCGCAGAACGGCGCGATCGACGTGCGCCCGCAGCGGCACAGCGCCACGGTGCGCCGGCGCCGCTCGAGCGGGCGGCCGCTCTCGTCCACCAGCTCGACCGGCCCCCGGACGACCAGAGGGCCGTCGGGGTACGCGGTCACCGTGGCCGGCGGGGATGCGGGCGGCATCGGGTTCGTCACGGCCCCCCACTACCCAGGATCGGCGAAGGCTAAAGTCGAGTGGTGAGCGACGTGGAGCCGGACCGGCAGCTCGGGCGGGCTGTCGGGGAGATCACCGACGCCCTGGTGCAGGACTTCGACGTCGTGGACGTCGCCACGCAGGTCGTCACCTCCTGCGCCGAGCTCGTCGGCGCCGACAACGTCGGCCTCCTCGTCGCCGACGCGGCCGGCCAGCTCCGGCTGCTCGCGGCCACCTCCGAGGAGGCCCACGTCATCGAGTCGTTCCAGGTCGAGGGCGGCGACGGCCCCTGCCTGGAGGCCTTCACGACCGGCGAGCTGGTCAGCGCCGGCAGCCCCGGCGAGATCGCCGGCCGCTGGCCGCACTTCGCCCGGATCGCCCAGCGCGAGGGCATCGGCGCCGTGTTCGCCGCGCCGCTGACCATGCGCGGCCGGCCGATCGGCTCGCTCAACGTGTTCTCCGAGGCCCCGGGCGAGCTCGACGCGGACGCGCGCCGCAAGGTGGAGCTGCTGGCCGGTCTGGCCACCGTCGCGCTGACCCAGGCCGAGCGCGTGCGCGACCACGCGACGACGGTCCAGCAGCTGCAGACGGCGCTGACCAGCCGCGTCGCGATCGAGCAGGCCAAGGGCGTGCTCATCGCCGCCACCGGCGTGGACGTCGACGAGGCGTTCGCCCGGCTGCGCGCCTACGCCAGGGCCAACCGCCGGCGCCTGTCCGAGGTGGCCCTGGACGTCGTGGAGCGGCGGCTGGACGCCGAGACGTTCACCGCGACGGCACCGACGGGGTCCGGCCGCGCAGCCCGGTGACCAGGTGCTTTGACGACGTCGGCGCCGCTGCCTAGTCTGCGCATCGCGTTACCCGAGACCCCGGTGGCGTCCCAGCCCGACACCGGAGGTCTCGCGTTCCCGTGGACGTCGTCTGCCCGCCCGAGGACTCAGGCAGCACACCGCCGCCCGCCGCCGAACCCCGCCCTGGCGTCGAC
>JBMOMI010000276.1:0-5012 GCA_049325235.1 Actinomycetota bacterium
TGCCGGTGGGGGTGGTGGCGTCGGCGGACGCGGTGGCGGCCCGGCCGGCGGTGGCTTCGGCAAGGGCAGCCGCGGCCGTGGCGGTACGCAGGGCGCGTTCGGCCGCGGTGGCGGCCGCCCGGTGCGTGGCCGGAAGTCCAAGCGCGCGAAGCGCCAGGAGTTCGAGGCCATGCAGGCCCCGACGATCGGCGGCGTGCAGGTCCCGCGCGGTGACGGCTCGACCGTCGTCCGCATCCGGCAGGGCGCCTCGCTGACCGACTTCGCCGAGCGCATCGACGCCAACCCGGCCAGCCTCGTCACGGTGCTGTTCAGCCTCGGCGAGATGGCCACGGCCACCCAGTCCCTCGACGAGGACACGTTCAAGCTGCTGGGCAGCGAGCTCGGCTACGACGTCCAGGTCGTCTCGCCGGAGGACGAGGAGCGCGAGCTGCTCGGTGCCTTCGACATCGACCTCGAGGCCGAGCTGGAGGCCGAGGACGACGACGTCCTCGTCGCGCGCCCGCCGGTCGTGACCGTCATGGGTCACGTCGACCACGGTAAGACGAAGCTGCTGGACGCCATCCGGCACAGCCACGTCGCCGAGGGCGAGGCCGGCGGCATCACCCAGCACATCGGCGCCTACCAGGTGCGGACGACGCACGAGGGCGTCGAGCGGGCCATCACCTTCGTGGACACCCCGGGTCACGAGGCGTTCACCGCCATGCGTGCCCGCGGCGCGCAGGTGACGGACATCGCCATCCTCGTGGTGGCCGCCGACGACGGTGTCATGCCCCAGACGATCGAGGCGCTGAACCACGCGCAGGCCGCCGGCGTGCCGATCGTGGTCGCGATCAACAAGATCGACAAGGAGGGCGCGAACCCGGAGAAGGTCAAGCAGCAGCTGACCGAGTACAACCTCGTGGCCGAGGACTACGGCGGCGACACGATGTTCGTGCCGATCTCCGCGCTGCGGCGGCAGGGCATCGACGACCTGCTCGAGGCGGTGCTGCTCACCGCGGACGCCGCGCTCGACCTGCGGGCCAACCCCGACAAGGACGCGCGGGGCGTGGCCATCGAAGCGCACCTCGACAAGGGCCGCGGCGCCGTCGCGACGGTACTGGTGCAGTCCGGCACGCTGCGGGTCGGGGACGCCATCGTCGCGGGCACCGGCTTCGGCCGCGTGCGGGCGATGCTCGACGAGCACGGCGACACCGTGGAGGAGGCGGGCCCGTCCCGCCCGGTGATGGTGCTCGGCCTGACGGCCGTGCCCAGCGCCGGCGACACGTTCCTCGTCGCGCCGGACGACCGGACCGCCCGGCAGATCGCCGAGCGCCGGGAGGCCGCGCAGCGGGCGGCCAGCCTGGCCAAGCGCCGCAAGCGGGTCAGCCTGGAGGACCTCAACGAGGCCCTGGCCGCCGGCAAGGTGGAGACGCTCAACCTCATCCTCAAGGGCGACGTCTCCGGCTCGGTCGAGGCGCTCGAGGACGCGCTGCTGAAGATCGACGTCGGCACCGAGGTCGACCTGCGGATCATCCACCGGGGCGTCGGTGCGATCACGCAGAACGACGTCAACCTGGCGACGGTCGACAACGCCGTGATCATCGGCTTCAACGTGCGTCCCGCCGAGCGGGTCGCCGAGCTGGCCGACCGCGAGGGCGTCGACATCCGGTACTACTCGGTCATCTACCAGGCGATCGAGGACGTCGAGAACGCTCTCAAGGGCATGCTCAAGCCGGAGTTCGAGGAGGTGCAGCTCGGCACCGCGGAGGTCCGCGAGGTCTTCCGCTCCTCGAAGTTCGGCAACATCGCGGGCTGCCTGGTGCGCTCCGGCGTCATCCGCCGGAACGCCAAGGCACGGCTGCTGCGCGACGGCGTGGTCGTCGGCGACAACCTGTCCATCGAGTCGCTGCGTCGCTTCAAGGACGACGCGACCGAGGTCCGCGAGGGCTACGAGTGCGGTATCGGCCTGGGGTCGTTCAACGACATCAAGGTCGACGACGTCATCGAGACGTTCGAGATGCGGGAGAAGCCCCGCGTCTGACGCGCCCCGCCCGGTTGGCACGGGGTGGCCCTGCGACGAACCTGTTGTCGCGGGGCCACCCCGTACCGACCGCGGATTGGTGCAGGGCCACCCAGTGGAGGCAACGCCGGACGTGTACGTCGGAACCCTGACGCTCGACCTGCTGCTCGGCGACGTGCGGTCGCTGAAGCAGAAGCGGTCGGTCGTGCGGCCCGTCGTCGCCGAGCTGCGACGCCGCTACGACGTGGCGTGCGCGGAGACCGGCGCGCTGGACCTGCACCGCCGGGCTCAGGTGGGCCTGGCCGTGGTCGCGGCGGACGCCGGGCACTGTCGGGAGGTGCTCGACGCGTGCGAGCGCCTGGTGGCCGGCCGTCCGGAGCTGGAGCTGTTGTCGGCCCGGCACCGGGTGTGGCACGACGAGGACGAGTAGTGACGAGTAGGGACGAGTAGGAACGTCAGACAGGAGACGACGACCGATGACCGATCCCGCGCGCGCTCGCAAGCTGGCCGACCGCATCAAGGTCGTGGTGGCGGAGACGCTCGAGCGCCGGGTCAAGGACCCGCGGCTCGGCTTCGTCACCGTGACCGACACGCGCGTCACGAACGACCTGCAGCACGCGACGGTCTTCTACACCGTCTTCGGCGACGAGTCGGAGAAGGCCGCGACGGCCGCTGCCCTCGAGAGCGCCCGCGGCGTCCTGCGCTCGGAGGTCGGGCGCCGCACCGGCGTCCGGCTCACGCCCACGCTGGAGTTCGTGCCGGACGCCGTGCCGGAGAACGCCGCCCACATCGACGACCTGCTCCGGCAGGCGGCCGCCCGCGACGCCGAGGTGGCCGCGATGGCCAGCAACGCCTCGTACGCGGGGGAGCCCGACCCCTACCGGCGCCCGGAGGACGTCGAGCCGTCCGGCTCCGAGCCCGGCGAGGACGCCGCCCGGTGACCCGAGGCGGCCCGCCGGCGCCGTCCGGCCTCGTCGTGGTGGACAAGCCGCCGGGGTGGACGAGCCACGACGTGGTCGGCCGCGTCCGGCGCCTGGCGGGCACCCGCCGAGTGGGCCACGCCGGCACCCTGGACCCGATGGCCACCGGGGTCCTCGTGCTGGGCGTCGAGCGGGCGACGCGGCTGCTGACCTTCCTCGTCGGCGCGGACAAGGAGTACGCGGCGACCATTCGGCTCGGCGCCTCGACCGTCACCGACGACGCCGAGGGGGACGTGCTGGAGCGCCGGGACGCCGCGGCCGTCACCGCCGGCGACGTCCGGACGGCGGTCGCGGACCTGACCGGCCCGCTGCAGCAGGTGCCGAGCGCGGTCAGCGCGGTCAAGGTGGACGGCCGCCGCTCCTACGCGCGGGTGCGCGCCGGCGAGGACGTCGAGCTCGCGGCCCGGCCGGTGACCGTCCACCGGTTCGACGTGCTCGGCGTCCGCCGCGCCACGGTGGACGGCGTGGGGCAGCTGGACGTCGACGTCGAGGTGGCCTGCAGCTCCGGCACGTACGTGCGGGCCCTCGCCCGCGACCTGGGCCGGGCGCTCGGCGTCGGGGGGCACCTCACGGCACTGCGCCGCACCCGCGTCGGCCCGTACGGCGTCGAGGTCGCGCGCACCCTGGAGGACCTGGCGGCCGACTTCTCGGTGCTGCCGCTGGCGCAGGCGGCTCGGGCCGCGTTCCCGGTCCGCGAGCTGACCGACGACGAGGCGCGGCGCCTGGCCCACGGTCAGCGGCTGCGCGCGCTGGGCACCGGGGAGGCACCGGTCGCCGCGTTCGCCCCGGACGGCCGCCTCGTCGCGGTGCTGGCCGAGTCCGGGCCCACGGCGCGCCCGCTGGTCGTGCTCGACCCGGCGTGAGGGTGGCCGCGGTCCGCCCTGGCAGAGTGTCCGCAGCACCTCACCGGCCGCCGGTGAGCGACGCAGGAGGAGGCGGGCGCGTGCAGCGCTGGAACGACCTGGCCGACGTGCCGCCGGGCTACGGCCCGTCCGTCGTGACGATCGGCAACTTCGACGGCGTGCACCGCGGGCACCGCGGCGTGCTCACCGCGGTCGTCCGGGAGGCCCGGGCCCGGCAGGCCCGCGCGGTCGCGATCACGTTCGACCCGCACCCGCTGCACGTGCTGCACCCGGACCGGGCGCCGGTGCTGCTCACCGGCACCGAGCACAAGCTGGAGCTGATGGCCGCCACCGGGCTGGACGCCGTCCTGGTCCTGCGCTTCACCCGCGAGCTGGCCGCGTGGAGCCCGGAGCGGTTCGTCGCCGACGTCCTCGTCGACGTGCTCGGCGCGTGCGCGGTCGTCGTCGGCCACGACATCCGCTTCGGGCACCGCAACTCCGGCGACCTGTCGACGATGCAGGCCCTCGGGTCGAGGTACGGCTTCGACGTCGTCGTCCTGGACGACGTCCACGGCGAGGACCAGCCGGAGCGTCGATGGTCGTCGAGCTGGACCCGCGAGCTGCTGGCCGCGGGGGACGTGGCGGCCGCCGCCGAGGTGCTCGGACGCCCGCACCGCGTCAGCGGCACGGTCGTGCACGGCGACCACCGCGGCCGCGAGCTGGGCTACCCGACGGCCAACCTCGGACCGGACACCGAGGGCATGGTGCCCGCGGACGGCGTCTACGCCGGCTGGATGCTGAGGCCGGACCTGCCGGCGGACGCCGCCGACCGCGTCCTGCCGGCGGCCGTCTCCATCGGCACCAACCCGACGTTCGACGGCGCCGCCCGGCGCGTCGAGGCGTACGTGCTCGACCGTGACGACCTCGACCTGTACGGCGAGCGCGTCGCCCTCGAGCTGGTCGAGCGCCTGCGCGACACCGTCCGCTTCGACGACGTGGCCGCGCTCGTGGAGCAGATGGGCCGCGACGTCGACGCGGCGCGCGACCTGCTCACCGCGGTGGTGCCGCCGCGGTGAGGCGCCGGCTCGCCGAGGACGACCGGCAGGCGGCCGAGCTGTGGTTCCTCGGCCACGGGCTGCCGTGGTTCGTCGACGCCGAGGCCGAGCGGGCGAGCCGGCTGCTGCGGAGCCG
>JBMOMI010000277.1:0-4992 GCA_049325235.1 Actinomycetota bacterium
GGTGCTCGACCTCGAGCACGTTCGCGTCCGTCTCGGCGAGGACGCCCAGCAGCCCGGCGAGCGACCCGGGACGGTCCATGACGCGGACGCGCAGGGAGAGGTAGCGCCCGGCCGACGCCATGCCGTGCCGGATCACCCGCAGCAGCAGCAGTGGGTCGATGTTCCCTCCGGAGAGCACCGCGACGACCGGCGGCTCGAACGCGCGCGGCTCGCTCATCAGCGACGCGACGCCGGCCGCACCTGCCGGCTCGACGACCAGCTTGGCGCGCTCCAGCAGGTGCAGCAGGGCTTGGGAGATGGCCTCCTCCCCCACCGTGCGGACCTCGTCGACGAGCGCTCGGACGAGGGCGAACGGCACGTCGCCCGGCCGGCCGACCGCGATGCCGTCGGCCATCGTCGCCATGCTGTCGAGGGCGACCGGGTGGCCGGCCGCCAACGAGGGCGGGTAGGCCGCGGCGCGCTCGGCCTGAACGCCGACGACCCGGACGTCGGGTCGCTGCGCCTTGATCGCGGTGGCGATGCCGGCCAGGAGCCCGCCGCCGCCGGTGCAGACGACGACCGTGCGCACGTCCGGGCACTCGGCGAGGATCTCCAGCCCGACGGTGCCCTGTCCGGCAACGATGTCGGCGTGGTCGAACGGGTGGATGAGCACCGCGCCGGTCCGCTCGGAGTGCTCACGCGCCGAGACCAGCGCCTCGTCGACGGTGTGGCCGCGGAGGACCACCTCCGCGCCGTAGCCCTGCGTCGCCTTGACCTTCGGGAGCGCGGCCGACTCCGGCATGTAGACCGTCGCGCGCAGGCCGAGCAGGCCCGCCGCCAGGGCGACGCCCTGGGCGTGGTTGCCGGCGCTCGCCGCGACCACGCCGCGAGCCTTCTCCTCCTCCGACAGCCGGGAGATCCGCGTGTACGCGCCGCGGATCTTGAACGACCCGGCGCGCTGGAGGTTCTCGCACTTCAGGTAGACCGGGCCACCGACGATCTCGGCGAGCGCGCGGGAGTACTCCACGGGGGTGGGCCGGACCACGCCGGTCAGCAGGTCGCGCGCGGCCTGCACGTCGGCGAGGGTCACCGGCAGCGTCGTCGGTGCCACGGGGGCACATCCTGACAGACCCCTCGCCGGTCACGTCACATGCTGGACGAGCCCGTAGGCCACCGCCTCCTCGGCGCCGAGCACCCGGCCGGCCCGCAGGTCCGCCGCCACGTCGTCCGGTGCCCGGCCGGTGGCGGCGGCGAGCCGGTCGCGCAGGACGGCGAGCTGGTGCTCCAGCTGCTCCGCCGCCAGACGCACGTCCTCGGCGCTTCCCTCGCGGGCCGGTGCGCGAGGCACCGAGAGGACCAGCACCGCCCGGCGGGAGGCCACCCGCTCGGTCGCCGCCGCGAGCACGGCCAGCACCGGACCGCCCAGGGTGCCGCGCACGACCGCACGCACCGGCAGCGACAGCAGGTCGACCGCGTCGGCGAGCCCGAGTGCGGCGTCCAGGTCGGACGTCGGGCACGCCAGCTGGAGCTCGACCGCCTCCTGGCCCTGGCGTGCCAGCAGCAGCAGCTGGGCCGCGGCGCGGTCCGCCAGCGCCGCGTCGAGGTGCCCGGAGGCGAGGACGACGCGGTGCTCGAGGAGCCGGTCGGCGAGCTGCCGGGTCAGCTCGGGGTCCGGCTCGAGCCAGGACGGCAGCGTCGGCCCGGCCGGGTTCGGCGCCGGCGCAGGCGCCGGGGGTCGGCCGGGCGGCCGGGGCACCTCGGGCGGCAGCGGCCACACACCAGCGACAGCGGGCTCGTCGTGAGTGGACACGGGACCTCCCGACGTCGACGTCCGACCATCGTGCGGGCAGGTGCCGCCTGCGCGGAAGCGCCGTTCACGCTGGGCGAAGCACGCCACCGCATGATCACGGTCGAATCCATGATCAGCCCGCCGGCGCCAGCGAGCCCGCCAGACGCGCCGCGGCGGTGGCATCCACGTCGGCCAGCAGGCCGGCGGCGAACAGCACGTAGTCGGAGTCGACCACGACCCGCGGCTGCTCCGGCACACGCCAGCCGCCGGCGTGGTCGCCGGTGGCGGGCCGCAGCATCCGCTGCTGCCCATCGGGCCCGGCGTACCGCAGCACCCCACCCGATCCGACGACGACCGACACCTGGCGCAGGTCGCGTCCGGACGACGTCGGGCCGGCAGGCCGGGCGTGCCGGCGCAGCGCGACCGTGACCGCGAGCTCGGCCAGGCGGACGTCGTCCGCGACGTCGGCGGCGGACTCCGGCACCCACGCCACGTCCGCCGACCGGCGCTGGGCGGCAGCGCGCAGACGCACGGCCTCCTCGTCGTCCACCAACCGCTCTGCGACCGCGGCATCGACGACTCCCGGTGCGCCCCAACGCATCCCGAGGTCACCCTCGACGGTTCGGGCGTGCCACAGGGTCGCCACGACCTCCTTGTGCAGCGTCGCATCCTCCCCCTCGGGGGTCAGCACCGAGTACACGTCGGTCGTCGCGCCGCCGACGTCGACGACCAGCACGTCGCCGACGCCCGGCACGCCAGGGGCCCCCTCGGCGAGCACCTCCACCCCGGAGAGCACGACGTCCGGCGTCGGCGCCCGCACGAGGGTGCGCAGCTCCGGTCCGCGGGACAGGTGCTTGCCGCCGATCACGCGCTCCAGGAACATCGCGCGGATCGCCGCTCGCGCGCCCGACGGCTCCAGCACGCCGATGCGGGGCAGCACGTTCGGCGCCGCGACGGCCCGCCGGCCGGTGTCGCGCAGGAGGTCCAGCGCCTCGGGGGCCGCTTCTCCGTTGCCGGCGACCACGACTGGCACCCGCACCCGCGCCCGCGCCAGCCGAGATGCGTTGTGCAGCAGCACATCGGCGTTGCCGCCGTCCGTGCCGCCGACGAGCAGGACGACGTCGGGCCGGCTGGAGCGCAGGGCGTCCAGCCCGCTTGCGTCCAGCTGGCCGGCGTGGACGTGGACGACCTTGCCGCCGGCGGAGAGCGCGACGCGGTGGCCGGCCTCCGCCGTCACCACGCGCTCGTAGCCGACCACGGCGATCCGCAGACCGCCACCGGCCGACGAGCAGGCCAGCACGTCGTCGGGGCGGCCGGCGACGCGCGACAGGTCGTCGACCACGGCGTGGAGCGCATCGAGCACGTCGGTGGTCGCCGTGGTGGGCCGCGACGCCGTCGCAAGCAGCGCTCCGGACGGAAGGTCGACCGAGGCGCCCTTCGTGAACGTCGAGCCGATGTCGACGCAGGCGACGACCGCCACGAAGGGCCTAGCCGAGAGCGCGGTCGAGGTCGGCGAGCAGGTCGTCGACGTCCTCGATGCCGACGGACAGCCGCACCAGGTCGGCCGGCACCTCCAGCTGCGAGCCGGCGACGCTCGCGTGCGTCATCCGGGCCGGGTGCTCGATCAGGGACTCGATGCCCCCGAGCGACTCGGCGAGGGTGAAGACCGTGGCGCGCTCGCACACCTTCAGCGCGGTCGTCTCGTCGGCGACACGGAACGAGACCATGCCGCTGTACCGCCGCATCTGCCGGGTGGCGACGTCGTGGCCCGCGTGCGACTCCAGCCCCGGGTAGAGCACCGAGGCGACGCGGTCGTCGGCGTCGAGCCACGCGGCGATGCGTTCCGCGTTGTCGCAGTGCCGGTCCATGCGCACGGCGAGGGTCTTCAGCCCCCGCAGCGTCAGCCAGGCGTCGAACGGTCCCGCGACGGCACCCATCGCGTTCTGGTGGAAGGCGATGCGTTCACCGAGCTCGGCGTCCCGCACCACGAGGGCACCGCCGACGACGTCCGAGTGGCCACCGCAGTACTTGGTCGTCGAGTGCACGACCACGTCGGCGCCGAGCATCAGCGGCGTCTGCAGGTACGGGGTGGCGAAGGTGTTGTCGACGACGAGCAGCGCCCCGGCGTCGTGAGCGACGCCGGCGAGCGCCTCGATGTCGGCGACGCCGAGCAGCGGGTTGGTGGGCGTCTCGGCCCACACCACCTTCGTCCGGCCGCGCTGCACCGCCTCCCGTACCGCGTCGAGGTCCGACAGGTGCGCGGGCGTGTGGTCGACCCCCCAACGCTGCAGCACCTTGGCGAACAGCCGGTACGTGCCGCCGTACGCGTCGTCCGGCACGACGACGTGGTCGCCCGGCTCCAGCACGGTGCGCAGGACGGCGTCCTCCGCCGCCAGGCCGGACGCGAAGGCGAGCCCGCGGGCACCGCGCTCCAGCGCGGCCAGCGCCTCCTCGAGAGCGGTGCGGGTGGGGTTGGCCGAACGGGAGTACTCGTAGCCGCCGCGGAGGCCGCCGACGCCGTCCTGCTTGAAGGTGGAGACCTGGTAGATCGGGGTGACCACCGCTCCGGTCGTGGGGTCGGGCTCCTGCCCGGCGTGGATGGCGCGGGTGGAGAAGCCGGTCTCGGTCCAGTCGGAGTGCGTCACCCGCCCGAGCCTAGATGGCCGCTCACCCGGCCCGGGGCAGCGGCACCGAGGTCGAGACCGTGCGGCGGCGGTGCTCCTCGGCCAGCTTCTCCGCGTTCCGCTGCGGTAGGAAGCCGGAGTCGGCGCAGCAGTCGTGGCAGACCGCCACCGCCTCGCGCCCGAGGCGGATCACCTCGACCGCGTGCGGGTGGCACTCGGTCGCGCCCGTGTGCTGGTGGTCGCGGCGGTGCGCCGCCTGACGGGTGCAGTCCGCGACCGGTCGCACCGAGGCCCTGTCATCCATCGAAGTCATCCATCGAAGAACCCCTCCCCTGGAGGTTCTCTCCATCGGTTGCCCAGGCTGGCTGCCTGAGCGGCTACCTCTAGGTAAACGCCGAACAGGTCCCACATGTGGCCGCCACGCCGAAATCGTGACCTCGTGGTGACCCGTTCGGCCGTCACCGCCCGCGCGTGCGGGCGAGCGCGAGCAGCCCGCTCACCCCGGCGAGCGCGAGCAGCCCCGCCGCGACGTCCAGGCCCGCCGCCGACCCGACGGTCGGCCCCACGGCGACGAGCGTCACGACCGGCAGCGACACCGTC
>JBMOMI010000278.1:0-4955 GCA_049325235.1 Actinomycetota bacterium
GTCCGTAGGGCCGTTGCGGTGCTTGGCGACGATGATGTCGGCCTCACCGGCGCGAGGGGACTCGCGCTCGTACGCGTCCTCGCGGTGAAGAAGTATCACCATATCCGCATCTTGTTCGATCGAATTGTGGATGCTTATGCCGTTCCCGACAAAGTTATGCAGGCCAAGTACGGTGGCGTCGTACACGTCGCAAGGACCCAAGGGCTCGATGTCACGAAGCTCGTCCCAGGCGACGTCGTTCGTCGCCACCACGTCGATGTCCGCTCTGTCGAGCGTCTGCGTTACAGCCGACAGCTCGGTTGCCGCGCCGGCGACCCCAGACCGGAGCGCGGATCGTACTTGCGCCCAGACACCGCTTGCGGGATCACCGCGTCGCTCACGGGAAACGATCGGCGTCAGCTTCTCCCGTAGGCTGGCGGCCTTGTCGCTGCGCGCTCCATGAACACCGATCTCGTCCAGGAACCGCCGTTGCTGGTCCGAACCGTAGACGAGAACCTGATAGCAGTCTCGGTAGCCGTTCTTGGCCACGCGCCGAACACTCGCGACGATGTTGAAGCGGAGTAGCAGACGGGCGACGTCGTCAGCGAGACGCCGGCTCGTCGATGCGTAGTAGATGCGGCCGAAGCCGTGCTTGCCGTACCAGTGCACGCAACCGTCCGTCGCCCATAGGTGCCGCAGGAACAGCGCGACCTGCTCCTTCGGCAACCCGAAGACGCCCGGCGGCACGAACTTCTCGTGCGACCTCAGGCCGAACAGGCCCAGTTCGTCGAGCCAGGCCGCGATGGGGTTCCGCTTGCCGTGGGTGAGGCGGTACGGCGCCGGTAGCCGCAGGGTCGTGCAGCGGGCAGCCGCGTACTCGTCCCGGATCGGGCTGATGCCGAAGCGGCGCTTCGCAGCGCCAGCGACCGCAGCCAGGTTCTCCTCGTCGACGCTCGCATAGCGGATCGGCTGCCGCCGGACAAACGACCCGTCGCCGATCAGGTGCGCTAGCAGGACGATCTCGTCCTCGTCCCACGGCGTGATCTCCAACGGCGGCGGCACGTGCCGCACCACCCCCAGCCGCGTCCCGATCGCCAGCTCCCCCAGCGGCTTCCAGCCGTCGTACGTGAGAAACGGGTGGTTCGCGGTCGCGGTGATCTCCCGACCGGACGCCAACCGCAGCCGGTAGACGTCCTTCACTCCGCTCGGGAAGACGTGCGTCATCGTGCGCGGCACCAGCTGCAGGCGCTCGTTCAGCGACCACACCGGGATATCCCGTGCCCCGCTGGCGAGCAGTTCGCCGAGCGTCACCTCGGCACCGGTGTCGGCACGCATCACGCGGGTATCGGCCGTCAGGCATCCCGACTCCCGCAGGTCGCTCATCTGCGGCTTCTTGTCCGTGCGCTGCTCGGGCCCACGGTTGAGCTGCGAGATCGCGATGACCGGCACCTCGAGCTCCTTGGCCAGCAGCTTCAGCGCCCGCGAGAACTCCGAGACCTCCTGCTGCCGGGACTCCACCCGCTTGCCGGACGTCATGAGCTGCAGGTAGTCGACGACCACGAGCTTGAGGTCGTGCCGCTGCTTGAGGCGCCGGCACTTCGCCCGGATCTCCATCAGTGACATGTTCGGGCTGTCGTCGATGAACAGCGGCGCCTCGCTGACCTGACCCATGGTGCGGGCCAGCCGCGTCCAGTCCTCCTCGCGCATCGTGCCCTTGCGCATGTTCTGCAGCGGGATCCGCGCCTCCGCCGAGAGCATGCGCATGGTGATCTCGTTGCGGCTCATCTCCAGGGAGAAGATCACCGTCGTCAGCCCGTGGCGGATCGCCGCCGACCGCGCGATGTCCAGGCCGATCGTCGAGTTGTGCACGACGACGTCGTCCGCGACGAAGTTGTGCGTGCCGTCCACGGTGAGGTCGTAGACCCGCTCCACGCCCGCCGGGGTCACCTCGACGACCTCGTCCCACCACACGTCCGACGTCGACAGGGACCGCAGCTCCACGGACTCGAAGCGGTCGGCCAGCGCCCGCAGCGCCGCCCGGTCCAGCGGCCCGTCGGCCGGCACCGGGTCGCCGTCCAGCACCGTCCACCCCGACGCGTCCCGCGCCTTGGCGACCAGCTCGGCCACCGCCTCGGGCATCGTCTCGACCGTCCCGGCGGCCCGGCATGCCGCGCGCACCTCGGCGCAGCGCTGCTCCTGCCCCAGGACGCCGACCTCCCGGCAGAACGTCGCCACCTGCTCGGGATCGCGCACCAGCACCCACCAGCCCGGCGCCGTCCGCGCACCTTCCACCGGCTCGTGCACCTCCGCCAGGACGCCGAACCGCAGCAGCAGGTGCGCCACGTCGCGCGCGAGGCGCTCGGTGCCGGTGACCAGGCCCGCCTCGGCGCGCAGGCCCTTCGCGCCGCGCGAGCGCCACCGCGCCTGCACCCAGCCGCCGACCGCGAACATCCGCTGCAGCAGGAGCAGCGCCTGCCGGTCCGGCAGCGAGAAGAAGCCGTCCGGCACCCGCGGCCCGCTGCCCGTCAGCCCCACCAGCCCGAACGCGTGCAGCGCGAGCGCCAGCTCGTTGCGGCCGCTGGCACCCGGCTTCAGCAGCAGCCGCGTCGGGTGCCGGTGCCCCGGCTCGTCCGGGCGCACCTCGGCGCCCTCGGTGAAGCGGCACAGGGCGCCGTCCGGGCAGACGCGTGAGCCCTGCTCCTCGACGTCCAGGTCGAGCTCGACCGCCCACCCCCGGACGTCGGCCGCCACCGCCGGACCGGGGACGTCGACGCGCACCACGTCGTCCGCGGTCAGCCGTCCGCCCGCGAGCACCATGCCGGTGAGCGCCACGATGGCGTCCCCGTACGGTGAGCGCCGCCGGCGCCGCCACGCCGGCAGCCGCCGCGGCACCGCCACCCGGTCGCCGGGCACCAGGTCCTCCAGCGGGACCCAGCCGGTAAGCGTGCGCAGCGGGTGGTTGGCGGTGGCCGTCACCTGGCGCCCGGAGCCCAGCCGCAACCGGAACACCTGGCGCACCCCGTTGTCGACGAAGTCGCTCGGCTCGGTGACCCGCAGCTGCCACCGCTCGTCCAGGGTGTGTACCCCGAGCTTCTCCCCGGCCCGGCCGCGGCCGACGAACTCGGCGACCGTCATCCGGCGTCCGGTGTACGCGTCGGTGATCAGGGAGGACGACGCCAGGCACTTCCCGATCGCCGGCCGGGCCGCGATGACGATCATCTGGCCGGCGTGCAGGCCGTTGGTCAGGCGGTCCAGGTCGGCGAACCCCGTCGGGACGCCGATCATCCCGTCGCCGCGGTGGCTGGAGGCCTCGATCTCGTCGATCGTGCTCTCGATGATCTCGCTGATCGGCAGGTAGTCCTCGCTGGCCCGCCGCTCGGTGACCGCGTAGACCTCGGCCTGCGCGGAGTTGACGATCTCGTCGACGTCACCGGCGGAGGAGTACCCGAGCTGGACGATCCGGGTGCCGGCCTCCACCAGCCGCCGCAGCACCGCGCGCTCGTGCACGATCCGCGCGTAGTAGCCGGCGTTGGCCGCCGTCGGGACGGACGAGATCAGCGTGTGCAGGTAGGCCGCGCCGCCGATGCGGCCCAGCTCGCCGCGCTTGGTGAGCTCGTCGGCGACAGTGACCGCGTCCGCCGGCTCGCCGCGGCCGTAGAGGTCGATGATCGCCTCGTAGACCAGCTCGTGCGCCGGGCGGTAGAAGTCGGCGCCTCGCAGCACCTCGACGACGTCGGCGATCGCGTCCTTGCTGAGCATCATGCCGCCGAGGACGCTCTGCTCGGCTGCGACGTCCTGCGGGGGGGTGCGGCCGAGGTCCTCGGCGGGCGGGCCGGCGGGCTCGTACTCCCCCAGCTCGGCGACCGACGTCATCGCACGTCCCTCCCGTCCAGCAGCCCGTGCCGTGCGCACGGACGGATCCAGCTCGTCGCACACCAGTACGACACACGCCACCGACAATCCACCCGCGCCACCCGGTGACATCCAGGCCGGATGGCACCGTAGGGGCCGTCCGCGTCAGACTCAACGCGCGCTGTGCACAGTGCTGTGCACAGCGCTGTGGACCGGTGTGGGAACACGCACGACGTTGTGCACAGGTCGTGGACAACCCTGGGGACAACGGCCGGGCGCCCCGGCCTCCCAGCGCGCTGACCGGCGACAACGGCGTCCACGCGCTGTGGACGGAAGATTCTTGGCGAGACGTCCGTCACATGGACGTCGGAGGTTATTCACAGGTGATTCAACTGGACACGGGCCGCCGGGCCCGCCGCGAGCGCGACCGCGAGATCCTCCGGCTCGCCGTCCCCGCGTTCGGGGCCCTGGTCGCGGAGCCCCTGTTCCTGCTCGCCGACTCGGCGATCGTCGGGCGGCTCGGGACGCTCCCGCTCGCCGGTCTCGGCGTGGCCGGCGCCGCCCTGGCCACCGCGGTCGGGCTGTTCGTGTTCCTCGCCTACGCGACCACCTCCGCGGTCGCCCGCCGCTACGGCGCCGGTGACCTGCGCGCGGCCCTGGCCCAAGGCGTCGACGGGCTCTGGCTGGCCGCAGGCCTCGCGGTCGTCACGGCAGCTGTCGGCGTGGTCGCCGCACCCGCGGTCGTGGACGCGCTCGGCGCCTCCGACGCCGTCGCGCCCTACGCGGTGACGTACCTGCGCTGGTCGCTTCCCGGGTTGCCGGCGATGCTCGTCGTGCTGGCCGCCACCGGCGTGCTGCGCGGGCTGCAGGACACGCGCACCCCGCTGGTCGTCGCGGTGGCCGGCGCGGGCGGCAACGTCGGCCTCAACTGGGCCCTGGTCTACGGCGCCGGCATGGGCATCGCCGGCTCGGCGCTCGGCACGGTGATCGCCCAGGTGGCGATGGCCGCTGCCTTGGTCGTGGTCGTCGTCCGCGGGGCCCACGCCCACGGCGCGTCGCTGAGGCCGCACCCCAGGGGAATCCTGCGGGCGGGACGCTCCGGCGTCCCCCTGGTCGTCCGCACG
>JBMOMI010000279.1:0-4955 GCA_049325235.1 Actinomycetota bacterium
TCGCCGGCTTCGTCGTAGAAGACGACCAGGCCGACGAACGGGTGCTCGTGGTCCTCCACCCAGTTGCCGGTGATCGCCCCCGCCGGTGCGGTCGAGCCGACGAGCAGCGCGAGCAGGGCGGTGAGTGCCAGCAGGAGCCTGCGCATGGTCCCTCCCTCGAGGTCCCGCGGCCCGCGGACCGAGCCGCGTTGCCTGCAGGCTAGGAGGCGCCGGTCGGCGGCGTGACGGGTTCGGAGGGGATCGGTCGCCTCCCGGTCCACCTGATCGTTCGGAGGGGTGGATCAGGTGGGGTCCGGCGTCGCGGGGACGACCGGAACGTCACTTGATCGACCCACCGGAACTCGGATTCCTTGATCACGCTCGGATTCCTTGATCACGGCGGGGAGGGGTCAGGCGAGGTCGGACTCCCAGAACTCCTGCGGGCCGGCGCGGCGGGTGGTGTCCTCGCCGGTGCCGTGCAGGTCCTCCTCGCGGCCGCGCAGCTCGACCCGGCGGATCTTGCCGCTGATCGTCTTCGGCAGCTCGGCGAACTCGAGGCGCCGGATCCGCTTGTAGGGCGCGAGGTGCTCGCGGGCGTGGGCGAAGATGGCGGCTGCGGTCTCCTTCGTCGGCTCCCACCCGGGGGCCAGGACGACGTAGGCCTTGGGCACGGCCAGCCGCGTCGGGTCCGGGGACGGCACCACCGCCGCCTCCGCCACCGCCTGGTGCTCGATCAGCACGCTCTCCAGCTCGAACGGACTGATCCGGTAGTCGCTGGCCTTGAACACGTCGTCGGAGCGGCCGACGTAGGTGATGTAGCCGTCGGCGTCCCGGCTGGCGACGTCCCCGGTGTGGTAGAGACCGTCGCGCATCGCCTCCTCGGTGCGCTCGCGGTCCCCGTGGTACCCGACCATGAGGCCGACCGGCCGCCCGAGCGGGCCGTCCAGCCGCAGGCAGATCTCGCCCTCGTCACCGTGGGAGCCGGTGAGCGGGTCGACGAGGACGACGTCGTAGCCGGGCATCGGCAGGCCCATCGAACCGGGCACCAGACGCTGCCCGGGCGCATTGCCCACCTGCAGCGTGGTCTCGGTCTGCCCGAAGCCGTCGCGGATCGTCAGCCCCCACGCCCGGCGCACCTGCTCGATCACCTCGGGGTTGAGCGGCTCACCCGCGCCGACGACCTCACGCAGCGGGATGCGGCCGCGCCAGGCGCCGAGGTCGGCCTGCACGAGCATCCGCCACACGGTCGGGGGCGCGCAGAAGGTCGTCACGCCGTGCGCGGCCATCGCGTCGAGCAGCGGTGCCGCGGCGAACCGCGGCTGGTTGACCACGAGCACCGTGGCCTCCGCCAGCCACGGGGCGAACACGCAGCTCCAGGCGTGCTTCGCCCAGCCCGGCGAGGAGATGTTGAGGTGCACGTCCCCGGGCCGCAGGCCGATCCAGTACATCGTCGACAGGTGCCCGACGGGGTAGGACAGGTGCGTGTGCTCGACCAGCTTCGGCTGCGCCGTGGTTCCCGAGGTGAAGTACAGCAGCAGCGTGTCGCCGGACCCGGTCGGCGCCTCCACCGCCAGCGAGCCCAGGTGGCCCGTGGAGTCGTCGTACGACACCCACCCCTCGACCGGTTCGCCGACGGCGATCCGCGTGAACGAGCCGGGCACGTCGGCGAAGACGGCCGTGCCGTCGCTGCGGGCCACGACGTGCCGGATGTGGCCGCGGTGCACGCGATCGCGCAGGTCCGCCGCCGTGAGCAGCGTGGTCGCCGGGACCACCACCGCGCCGATCTTGATGCACGCCAGCAGCGTCTCCCACAGCTCCACCTGGTTGCCGAGCATGAGCAGGACGCGGTCGCCGCGCCCCACCCCGACCGACTGAAGCCACGCCCCGACCTGGGTCGAGCGCGCCGACATCTCCGCGTAGGTCACCGACTGCTCGGCGCCGTCTGCGTCCACGACGACGAGCGCCGGGCGGACCGCGGTGTCCGGCCTCTCGGCGACGCGGTCGAACCAGTCCAGGCCCCAGTTGAACCGCTCGGGACGGGGCCAGCGGAACCGCTCCCGGGCCGCGGGCAGGTCCGTCCGCAGCTCGAGCAGCAGGTCACGGGCGGCGAGCACGTCGTGAGCGTTCCCCATGCCGGGACCCTGGCACCCGGGCCGGCGATGGTCAACGGCCCCGCGCCCGTAGGCTGACCGGCATGGCGGCCGAGACGGCGACCTACCCGGAGCACTGGGAGGCCGACGTCGTCCTACGGGACGGCGGGACCGCGCACCTGCGGCCGATCACGCCGCAGGACGCCGAGGCCCTGCAGCGGTTCCACGTCAGCCAGTCGCCCGAGTCGATCTACCTGCGGTTCTTCGCGCCGATGCCACGGCTGTCCGAGCGCGACCTCGAGCGGTTCACCCACGTCGACCACCACGACCGGGTCGCGCTCATCGCCCTCGTCGGTGACGAGATCGTCGGCGTGGGCCGGTACGACCGGATCGACGAGCGCCAGGCGGAGGTCGCGTTCAACATCAGCGACGCCCACCAGGGCCGCGGGCTCGGGTCGGTGCTGCTGGAGCACCTCGCGGCTGCCGCCCGGGAGAACGGCATCCACCGTTTCCTGGCGGAGGTGCTGCCGCAGAACCGCAAGATGGTCGCGGTGTTCCGGGAAGCCGGGTACGAGGTCACGCACCACTTCGGGGACGGCGTGATCTCCCTGGCCTTCGACATCGACCCCACCGAGCGGTCCCTCGCCGTGATGGAGGCCCGGGAGCACCGGGCCGAGGCGAACAGCCTGCGCGCCGTCCTGCGGCCGCGGTCCGTCGTCGTCATCGGGGCCAGCCGGACGCCGGAGTCGATCGGTGCCCGGCTGCTGCGCCACCTCGTCGAAGGCGGCTTCACCGGGCCGGTGTTCGCGGTCAACCCCGAGGCGTTCGAGCTGCAGGGGGTGCAGTCGTACGCCTACGTCCACGAGGTGCCCGGGCCGGTCGACCTGGCCGTGGTGGCCGTGCCCGCGGACGCCGTCGTCGACGTCGTCCACCAGTGCGCCTCGGTCGGCGTCAAGGGGCTGGTCGTCGTCTCCAGCGGGTTCGCCGAGACCGGTGAGGAGGGCCTGGAGCGGCAGCGGGAGCTGGTGCGGGTCGCCCGGGCCAACGGCATGCGCGTCGTCGGGCCGAACTCGTTCGGGATCCTCAACACCGACCCCGAGATCCGGCTCAACGCGTCCCTCGCGCCGCAGTGGCCCCCTGCCGGCCGCCTCGGGCTGTTCAGCCAGTCCGGCGCCCTCGGCGTCGCCGTCCTGTCGTCGGCCGCCCGCCGCGGGCTCGGCGTGTCGAGCTTCGTCTCGGCCGGCAACCGGGCGGACGTCTCGGGCAACGACTGCATGCAGTACTGGGAGGAGGACCCCGCCACCTCCGTCGTCGGGCTCTACCTGGAGAGCATCGGCAACCCCCGCAAGTTCTCCCGCGTCGCCCGGCGGCTGTCCCGCAGCAAGCCGGTCGTCGTCGTCAAGAGCGGGGTCAGCGGGTACGGCGTCCCGCCCGGGCACGCCGTCCGGACCACCCGCGCGCCGCGCGAGGCGCTCGACGCGATGCTCAACCAGGCCGGGGTGGTCCGCGTGGAGAACCTGCACCAGCTCTTCGACGTCGCGCAGCTGCTCGTCCACCAGCCGCTGCCCGCCGGGCAGCGGGTCGGCGTCGTCGGCAACTCCGACGCGCTCGCCGCGCTCGTCGCCGAGGCCGCCCTCTCCTGGGGCCTCGAGGTCGGAGCAGACCCGGTCACGCTGCACCCGGAGGCGGGTGCCGAGGAGTTCCGTGGGGCCCTGCAGCAGGCGTTCGCCGACGACCGCCTGGACGCCGTCGTCGTCTGCTTCATCCCGCCGCTGGCGGTGGTGGACACCGAGGTGGTGGCGGTGCTGCGGGAGGTGTCGGCGGCCAGCGACAAGCCCACGGTCGCCTGCCTGCTCGGGATGCGGGGGGTGACCGACGTCCTGGTCGGCACGAACACCCCCGGCTTCGAGCCGTCGGTGGAGCGCGCCGTCCCGGCCTACCCCACACCCGAGGACGCCGTCCGCGCCCTCGTGGCCGCCGTCCGGCACGCCGAGTGGCGCCGCCGGGAGACCGGCACGCGGGTCGACCCGCCCGGAGTCGACCGGGGCGCGGCCCGGGAGCTGGTGGAGCGGCTCCTGGCGGACGTCGACCACCCGGCCGGGGTGCGCCTCGGCCCCGAGGACGTCGCCCGGCTGCTCGGGCACTACGGCATCGAGCTGTGGCCCACCGAGTACGTCCGGGACGGCAGCCAGGCGGTCGCCGCCGCCGACCGGCTCGGCTGGCCGGTCGTGCTCAAGACCACCGACGAGCGGCTGCGGCACCGGGCCGAGCTCGGGGGCGTCCGGCTCGGCATCGACAACCCGTACGAGCTGCGCGGCCACGTGGAGGAGCTGACCCACCTCGTCGGCGGGCGCCCCACGTTCGTCGTCCAGAAGATGGCCGGGCCCGGGGTGGCGTGCGTGCTGCGGACCATGGAGGACGCCCTGTTCGGGCCGATCGTGTCGTTCGGCGTCGCCGGAGACGCCAGCGACCTGCTCGGGGACGTCGCCCACCGGATCCCGCCGCTGACCACCGTCGACGTGGCCGACCTCGTCCGCTCGGTGCGGGCCGCGCCGCGCCTGTTCGGCTACCGCGGCGCGCCGGCACTGGACGTCGCCGCCCTCGAGGACCTCGTCGCCCGCGTCTCCTGCCTGGCCGACGACCTCCCGGAGGTCGCCGACCTGGAGCTCAACCCGGTGATGGTGCTGCCCGAGGGCCTCGCGGTCGCCGGTGCCGCCGTCCGGCTCGCGCGGCCGGCGGGCCGGACCGACGCGGGTCGCCGCAGCCTGATGTCCTGACCGTCGTCGGCCCGCGCCGAGGGACGCCGCCGCCCGGCGCCACGCCGGGCAGGCCGTGGGAGGATGGCGCCCATGCGTGAACGACGAGTCGGGACCCGGGCGTCGGGCG
>JBMOMI010000280.1:0-4951 GCA_049325235.1 Actinomycetota bacterium
ACCACCTCGGCTTCGGGTCGCGCGCGGTCCAGCGCCCGGGCGACGTCGACCGCCATCCGCACCGTGTTGAGGACGACGAGGGTTCGGGTTCCCGGCCGGTGCTCGGCGAGGACCTGGCGGGCGAGATCGCGAGCGTCACCCGGCGCGGTCTCCGCACGTCGGATGCTGCGTGTGGCCGCAAGGCGGTCGGCGAGGTCGCTCGAGCGGTCTGCGTCGCCGATGGTGATCAAGGAGTCACCGCCCGGCCAGGGGCGGTCGACCGTGTCGAGCAGCCGGTCGTCCACCGTCGCGGACATCACGGTGACTCCGAAGGGCTCCGCGGCGCCGAAGCTCCGCACGAACGCCGAGAGCTGGCGCAGCGTCGCGGTCGCCTCAGGGGCCAATTGCACCTCGTCGAGCACCACGTGCGCCCCGTTGGTAAGAAGGGCGAAGTCCATCGGGTAGGTGGAGCGGCTGGAACCGTAGGCGCGGACCAGCAGTTTGGAGACGACGATGTCGCTGGTGCCGACGACGATGGAACTGCGGTGCATGTCCGTGCGCCATGCATGTTGACTGCCCAGCTGCCCGCCCATGAGGACGTGGACATCCACAGCGGTGGCGAGGCCCGATGCGTCCAGCCACTCCCCGATCACACCAGCCACCTGATCCACCAGAACACGCATCGGCAGGGCGAGAACAAGACGCCGCGGAGTGGCATTCCGGACTGACGAATCCGGGTGACGGTGCCGTCGCCACAACCACGCCACAGCGATGGCCGCAGTCTTGCCCGCTCCGGTGGGAGCCTGCAGCACGTCGGGCAACCCCTCGTGAGCCACCCGTCGCTGGTAGTCGTAGGGGTGCTGGCCCGTGGCTAGGCGGAAGAAGGCGTCGAAGTCGCTCACTGGCCGTCCCCCGTTCCTCGTGTCGATCCGGTGTTCTACTGGACGGCACCGACAGCGGAGCCCCGATCCCCGGCGAAGTGCTCCGGTCGGGTGACCGGATGCCCCGGAGACGGGCGTGCCCGGTTCGACGCTCCCGTTCCCGGCAGCACCGCAACGGAGCTCCGGGGCATCCGCCCCCCGTGTCCCCGCCGCCCATCACCGCGAACGCCGTTACGAGTCTGGTCCCGGACGTCCGGCGGCGTCAAGAGGCACTCCCGTTCCCGTCAGCGAAGTCCACGACATCGCGACTGTGCCGCGACTGCGGGGCGACGAGTGCAGTCAGCGGCGTCGCCGCGCCAGCCACCACGTGACGAGGGCGGTGAGCAGGCAGGCGAGCAGCGTCGGTCCGTAGCGACGGGCCACCGCCGGACCGACCACGGCGCCGAGGTCGATCTCCTCGGCGACCCGCCGCGCGACCGGCGGCGCCAGCGGCCGCGGCGGCGGGGTGGCCGGCGCGGGTGGGGCCTCGTGCGCTTCCGCGGCGGCGACCTCCGCCTCGGTCTCCTCCACCGGCGACTCGACGTGCGCGGGCTCAGGACGCCCCAACGTCTCACCGAGGCATGCCGCGAACTGCCCGAGCAGCTTGTCCCCGACGTCGGAGATCACGCCGCGACCGAACTGGGCCGGCCGCCCGGTGATCTTCAAGTCGGTGTCCACCGTGCAGCGGGTGCCGTCGCCCTCCGGCTCCAGCCGGGCCGTCACGATGGCGGCCGCCGTGCCGTTGCCGCGCTTGTCCTTGCCGCTGGCCTCGATGACGGCGACGTACGCGGCGGCGTCTCGTTCGACGAACCGTCCGGAGCCGGTGTACTGCAAGGAGATCGGCCCGACCTTGACCTTGGCGACACCGGTGAAGTCGTCCCCGTCCACCGAGGTGATCTGTGCCCCGGGGAAGCAGGGTGCGATCCGCTCCAGTTCGTTGAACGCCTCCCACGCCTCGGGCACCGGCAGGGGCACGGTGAACGTGTGCTGCAGCTCCATCGGCTCAGCCTCCCGCAGCCGCCAGGACGGCGCGAGAGGTGAGGACCTGCGCCAGATGGCGCCGGTAGTCGGCGTCGGCGTTCGCGTCGGTCGGCGGGGTGGTCCCCTCGGCCGCGGAGGCCGCGGCGGCCCGGACCGCCTCGGCGGTGGCCGGCTGGCCGGCGAGGGCCTGCTCCACCGAGCGCGCGCGCACCGGCGTCGAGCCCATGTTCGTCAGCCCGATCCGCGCCTCGGTGATCGACCCGCCCTCCACCTTCACCGCCGCCGCCACCGCGACGATCGACCAGGCCTGCGCGACCCGGGAGAACTTCTCGTAGTGCGCCCCCCAGCCGGTGTACTTCGGCACCCGGATCTCCACGAGCAGCTCGTCCGGCCCGACCGCCGTGGTGAACACGTCGGTGAAGAACTCGGCGGCCGGCACCGTCCGGCGGCCGCCCGGACCTGCGACCACCATCTCGGCGTCCAGGGCGAGCGCCGGGGCCGGCATGTCCCCCGCCGGGTCGGCGTGCACGAGGGCTCCGCCGAACGTGCCGCGGTGCCGCACCTGCGGGTCCGCGACGGTGTGGGCCGCGCGCGCCAGGAGCAGCGCGTGCTCGCGCACGAGCGGGTCGCGCTCGACGTCGTCGTGGGTGGTCATCGCGCCGATGACGATCGCGTCGCCGTCGTCCCGGACGCCGCTGAGGTCGGCGGCTCGCGACAGGTCGACCACGACCTCGGGCGCGGCGAGCCGCAGCCGCATCACGGGCAGCAGGCTCTGCCCGCCGCCGAGCACCTTGACGTCGGTGCCGGACGACGCCAGCTCGCCGAGCAGCCGGATCGCCTCGTCTGCGGACGTCGGCGCGTGGTAGTCGAACGCGGCGGGGATCACTGCACACCTCCGGACTGGACGTCCTGCGACCAGTGCTGGTCCTGCTGCGCGGTCTCGGCGCCGCCCTTGCCGTGGATGGCCCGCCACACCCGTTGCGGGGTCAGGGGCATCTCGATGTCGTCGACCCCGTAGGGCCGCAGCGCGTCCACGACCGCGTTGACGACCGCCGGTGTCGACGCGATCGTGCCCGCCTCGCCAACTCCCTTGACGCCCAACGGATTCGTGGTGGACGGCGTCTCTGTGCGGTCGAGCGTGAAGTGCGGCAGGTCCGGCGCGCCCGGTACGAGGTAGTCGACGAACGTCGCCGTCGTCAGCGTGCCCTGCTCGTCGTACACCGCCTCCTCGTACAGCGCCTGCGCGATGCCCTGCGCCAGCCCGCCGTGCACCTGGCCCTCGACGATGAGCGGGTTGACCACCTTCCCTACGTCGTCCACGGCCACGTACTTCCGGATCCTCACCGCACCGGTCTCGGTGTCGACCTCGGCCGCGCACAGGTGCGTGCCGTGCGGGTAGGAGAAGTTCTCCGGGTCGTAGGTGGCGTCGGAGTCCAGGCTGGCCTCCACGCCGTCCGGCAGGTCGTGCGCCGCGAAGACCGCGAGCGCGACGTCCCCGATGCTCTTGCTCTTGTCGGTACCGCGCACCGTGAACTTGCCCTCGGCGAACTCGAGGTCGTTCGGGTCGGCCTCGAGCATGTGGGCGGCGACGACCTTCGCCTTCTCGATGACCTTGTCGGCCGCCTTGACGACGGCGATGCCGCCGACGACCAGTGAGCGCGAGCCGTAGGTGTCCATGCCCTTGTGCGAGATCTGCGTGTCGCCGTGCAGCACCTCGACATCCTCGAACGCCACGCCGAGCTTGTCGGCGACGATCTGGCTCCACGCCGTCTCGTGGCCCTGACCGTGGGCGCTGCTCCCGGTGATCACCTCGACCTTGCCCGAGGGCAGCATCCGGATGCTGGCCATCTCCCAGCCGCCGGCGCCGTAGGACAGCGAGCCGAGCACGCGGGACGGCGCGAGCCCGCACATCTCGGTGAACGTCGAGACGCCGATGCCGAGCTGCACTGGGTCCTTGCGCTCGCGCCGCTCGGCCTGCTCCCGTCGCAGCGCCTCGTAGTCGAAGAGGTCGACCGCCTTGGACGTCGCCACCTCGTAGTTGCCGGAGTCGTACTCGAGCCCGGCGACCGTCGTGAAGGGGAACTCCTCGTGCTTGATCCAGTTCTTCTCGCGGACGGCGATCGGGTCCTCGCCGAGGTGGGCGGCGAGCTCGTCCATCATCCGCTCGATGGCGTAGGTCGCCTCGGGCCGCCCGGCGCCGCGGTAGGCGTCGGTCCAGGCCTTGTTGGTGAACACGTTCGTGCACGTGAACCGGTAGGCGGGGAACTTGTAGATCGCGTTGAACATGAAGGCACCGAGGATCGGCACACCCGGCGTGACGATGCCGAGGTAGGCGCCCATGTCGGCGAGCAGGTCGACCTTGAGGCCGGTGACGCGACCGTCCTTCGTGGCGGCCAGCGTGATGCGCTGGATCTGGTCGCGGCCGTGGTGGGCCGTCATGATCGACTCGGTACGCGTCTCGGTGTACTTCACCGGCTTGCCGAGCCGCTTGGCGACGATGAGGGTCGCGACCTCCTCGGGCGTGACCTGGAGCTTCCCGCCGAACCCGCCGCCGACGTCCGGGGCGATGACCCGCAGCTTGCTCTCCGGCGTCCCGGTCGTCAGCGCGAGCATCAGCCGAAGGATGTGCGGGATCTGGGTCGCCGACCACATCGTGATCTGCTCCCCGGTCGGGTCGACGACGACCGACCGGGGCTCCATGAAGGCCGGCACCAGCCGCTGCTGGCGGAAGCGCCGCTCGAGGACGATGCCGTCCTCCCGGGCCTTGGCGATCGCCGCGTCGACGTCCTCGCCGGTGCCCGCCTCGGCGGAGTCGAACGTCCACGTGGCGCACGAGTTGGTGCCCAGGTCGTTGTGGCACAGGTTCGCGTCGGCCGCCACCGCCGCCTCGATGTCGAGGACGACGGGCATCTCCTCGTAGTCGACGTCCACCAGCTCCAGGGCGTCCCTGGCGGCCGCGGCGCTGCGGGCCACGACGATCGCGACCGCCTCGCCGGCGAACTTCACGTCGTCCACGGCGACCGCGGGGTGGCGCGGCGACTTCATGTCGGAGGTGATCGGCCAGGCACAGG